>DMTG01000066.1 GCA_003477345.1 Succinivibrionaceae bacterium
CCAGCACATCCAGTAGTTTATTGCCAGAAAGGAAGTCATGCATTCTCTTTTCTGTCTCTTCATCTTTTACTCTGAGGCAGTTATTTATTGGTAATTCCTGGGATTTGAAGAGCAAAGGCTCAAGTTCTCCTCTATAGGCCATGGTCAGATGCTCGTTCTGAAGTAAATCCTTAATTTTCTCAACTGACAGCGGAAGGTTATTTTCCGCAAATTTTCTCTGCAAAAGTCTAAGCATAATCAGAGCGGTTATACAGAGGAATACATGGCCTTTAATATGGTTCTGTTCTCTAAGATACATTGGTCTGATTTCAAAATCCTTTTTCATAATTCTGAAACATTCTTCGATTTTTACCAGCTTATGGTACATAGAGCTGATAAAGGATGGCTGATATTCTGTTTTTTCAGTAGGAGCCTCCTTAAACAGAACTCCTGCAAAGCCTGCACATTTTCTTCTTTTTTCAATCAGTTTTTCATTGAGTTTGACAGCAATAAGCTTCTTTGTTCTCTTTGACTTGTTTCCCTTACCATCATCGTTTTCTGATGTATTTGCCTCTTCAGCCTCAACCGTATTCGTCTCTACAAACTGTTTCCATCCAGAGAATTTATGAGTAATCTCCTTATTCTGCTGAACTGCATCCTGCGCCTGGACCAGCATAGCTTCAAGATTTGCTAAATCACGTTCTTTTCTCTTTTCGCTAAAAGTAATGAGTAGCTTACAGTCAAGCGACTTTTTCTGAACCAGATTTTTGCTATCTGTAAATTCTGCTTTTCTGGTTTTAAAATCAATTATCTTGTACCGGTATGGGGTAACTTCACCTTCGTCCGTAACCATGTTTTTAAAGGTACTGAGATCAAGTTCCTTCTCTCTGATTTTCTTTTCAAAAGACAGGGCTGATTTGGCTACAGAGAAACCTAGATTTTCGTCATTCAGCATCAGCAGATTTGTGGCACTGTTCAGTCCACTGTCCGCTACAACCATGGCATTGTTTACCTGATACTTCTCCTTAAGTGCTCTGATGGACTTAACCATGGTCTTTTTCTCAGATTTGTTTCCTGCATAGACTTCAAAGTCAATTGGAATTGCGTTCTCATCGATAATAAGTGCTATGGATACCAGCGGTAAATCTGTTCTTTTCTCTTTGCTGACTCCATGCATTCTGAATGGCTCTCCCATAGCCTCCAGCAGCTCATCTACCTGTACGCTGTAGTCAGGAGTATTCTCAATTACCTGATTGAGTTCGCGATCACTCAGAGCAGCATATCCTGCATTAAGATCACGCAGCTGTTTTCTGATGAGACGCAGAGCCTTTTTTCTATACCAGTATGAATCATTGTAAGGACTTTCAAAATAACAGTTGGTGCAGTCATAAAAAATCAGGGAATGCTTTCTGTCGGTCAGTGTGTCCAGTCTGGTGTTGATGTGCTTGAACAACTGTTCTTTATGAGCGCTAAGGTAACCAAGACAGCGGTAAACATCATCAGATGAGACCTCACTCATAGGATCACCTAAGAATCTTGGGCTTAACTCCAGCCCCTTAAAGTAAGAACAGGGATTGACTATTTTCAGTGTGGAAAAATACAAGGCCAGATTTGAAACATTGAATTTCACCGGATTTGAATCCATGCTCTTAAGATAGCTGAGGTGTCTGGACATCAGGAGCTCATCATCCCAGATTTTACGAAGTAACAGGTGGGCTGTTTTCTGAGGAAATAGACAGTTAATCTCAGCGGCAATGTTTGTTCCCTGTTCTCCTTTATGGAAAAAGTCAGTGATGGATTTTTCTCTAATCTGCTGAGCTTTCTTCTTTTGGTCTCCGTATTCTTCTTCAAGCGTCTTAAGCTCATCAGGATGCTCCTTAGCAAATACTTCGTACTGACCAAAAGATTTCACTATTTTCTTACGCCTGGTGTGAGTCTCTCTATCGTAGGAGCTCTCAATCAGATAAAGGTAAACAATGCCCCCTTTTTTCTGTTTGCTTAAAAACATAGTGTAACCTCAGCTCAAAATGTACAAACCTCTTCTAAAGCCTTATTATATCACATGTGAGATACACTACACCTACATAATTATAATATTTTGAGCAGGCACAAAAAAATAGCGTCACGCCTTATTGGATTATGCTTAAATTTGGTCTGGAGGTTGCGGAAGACAGGTATAAAAACAGGATGGTTTGTGTCCATCCTGTAATTGAATTCAAAATATCAGAAGCTTATTTTCCGATACAGAAAGTACTGAATATTTTTCCTAAAATATCATCTGAAGATACCTTACCGGTGATTTCTCCAAGATAATTCTGTGAAGACATCAGCTCCTGAGCACACAATACCAAATCCCCTGAATCAAGAATTTCCAATGCACTAGAGATGCAGGAAATCGCTTTTTCCAGTGCAATAGTATGTCTTCTGCGAGCACTGAACATACCTTCTACAGGAATTATACCCAATGCTTCTACAAGGGCATTTTTTAGGTCTTTTAAGCCGTTTTCCTGCTTTGTAGAAGAGTGAATTTTTTTAATATCGGCAAATTCACCTGTATTAAGCAGTTTTTCAGTTTCTGGATTCTGAGTTAAATCGGACTTTGAAACTATTATGAGAATATTTCTATTGTTTGGCTCAAATTCCTTTATTTTTTTGAGGGTATTTAAAGCGTCCGGGGCTTCAGATGAACCGTCAATCATAAAGAGAACAAGATCTGCCTTTTTCAGCTCGTCTATAGCCTTTTCAATACCGATAGCTTCGATTTCATCAGATGCCTTATCTCTGATTCCTGCAGTGTCAGTAATATTTACAGGAACACCCTCTATTTCGATCTCTGCAGAAAGCACATCTCTGGTTGTTCCTGGAATATTGGTAACGATTGCTTTTTCTACACCTGCAAGGGCATTTAAAAGGCTGGATTTTCCAGCATTAGGAGAGCCTGATAAAACTATTCTGGCTCCCTCATTCAGCTTGACTCCCTGACCTGCAATAAGCAGAGCTTTCTGGGACTTATTCTTTAATTCTTCAAGTACTGTTTTAGCTTTACCAGAATCAAAGAAATCTTCATGCTCCTCAGGAAAATCCAGGCAGGCTTCAAGGTGAACTCTAAAATCAGTCAGTTCTTTAGACAGTTCCTGCATATGTGCGGCAAATGCTCCGTCAAGAGAGGCAATTGCAGCTTTTGCAGCGCTGTCAGAACCTGCTGAAATCAGATCTTCTACGGCTTCTGCGGCAGTAAGATCCATTTTATTATTCAAAAAGGCTCTGCGAGTGAATTCTCCTTTATCAGCCATTCTTACTCCATCAATAGACAGTATTGCATTCAGCAGTTTTTGTGGAGCAATGTTTCCTGCGTGACCCTGGAACTCAATTATGTCTTCGCCGGTATAAGAATTAGGTGCAGCAAAATATATCAGCACGCCTTCATCTAGAATCTCTCCATTTAATTTAAATTTTCTGAAGTAGACTTTTCTAGGTTCAGGATCGGTATTGGCAATTATTTTTGCTACCTTCAGGGCTAAAGGACCTGATACCCTATTAATGGCAATGCCACCCCTCCCGGGAGGGGTGGCAATTGCAGCTATTGTATCTTCTGTATTTAGCATATTATTTTTTGGCAGGGGCTTTCATAGAAAGACCTTTTTTCTCTAATGATCTGTAAATAATTGTCTGCTGGAAAATTGTAAAGCAGTTAGATACGAACCAATAAAGAGTAAGACCTGCTGGGAATGTACAGAACATAAATGTAAATACCAGCGGCATGGCCATAAACACTTTTCTTTGAATAGGATCAGATACTGGTGTAGGTGACATTTTCTGTAAGAAAAACATTGATACACCGTATAGGATAGGCAGTACAAAGAAAGGATCATGCACTGACAGATCGGTAATCCACAGAATGAAACTAGACTGACGTAACTCTGTAGATTCCATCAGTGTCCAGTACAATGCAATGAATATTGGCATCTGAATGAATAAAGGCAGGCAGCCACCCATTGGGTTTACCTTTTCACTCTTGTACAGACGCATAGTTTCCTGGCCAAGTTTCTGTCTGTCGTTGCCGTAACGCTCTCTTATCTCCTGTAATTTTGGAGTTAACAGACGCATTTTGGCCATAGAAGTATACTGGGCTTTGGTAAGAGGGAACATTACACTTCTAACCACAAGGGTAAGGGCAATAATTGAGAAGCCCCAGTTTCCAAGTATGCTGTGGAAGAACTGCAGAATCTTGAACAGTGGAATAGAAATAAACCACAGCCAGCCATAGTCAACAGTAAGATCTAAGTGTGGAGCAACTGTCTCCATCTGATCCTGATTTTTTGGACCGAGCCAGAGTTTTGCTGACAGAGTTTTTTCTGAATTGGCTTTTATGACAGTATTATCAGTTCTAATGCCGATAATTGCCTGAGTCTTATCGCCATTGGCGCCAGAATAGATGACATTCTTTACGTCATCTTCAGTGCTTCCGATCCAGGCAGATACGAAATAATGCTGAATCATGGCAACCCAGCCGTCTTTGGTGGAAATGTTGATACGATCGCTATTGTTAACACCATCGATGATTGTATCTAAAGTAGACTTTTCATAGCGGGAATCGTCAGAAGAATAAGCAGTGCCGCGGTAAGCGCTGGCTACCATTCCGAATGACTCATCTTCTCTTAATACAGAATCGTCCTCTGACTGCTTCAGCTGAGCGTAGAAAGAAACAACCTGCTCTTTATCTGTATTATTTTTTATGTTGTAAGTAACATTAACAACATAAGAATCTCTGCTCAGAGTAAATACTTTTTCGTATGTAACTCCGTCAGCTTCATAAGTAAGGGTAGCGCTGACTTCATTTTTACCGTCTTCAAGCACATATTCGTCTTGAGAACTGGTGTAGTTAGGACGTCCTTTAGAATCTGGTCCGTCTGTTCCTGCCAAACCGCTTTGAGCAACATATACAAAGCCAGATGTATTCATTAGCAAATGAAATGGTGCTGATTCGCCTTGTTTCTGGGCAATTTTCAATAAGCGGGCATCAACAATATCACCACCTGTTAAATCTATTGCAAGATTTAGATTATCGCTTTTTAGGTGAATTATTTTTCCCACGCCAGTTGTAGACTCAGAATTAATTTCTGAAGAAAATTCTGAGTTAGCTGCTTGCTGCTCCGCTATTCTTCCTGCATTGGCTTTGTCTGTTTCCCATGACCATAAAATGAACATGGTAAGGCATAATAGAATAATAAGCAGAATATTTCTTTGTTGTTCCATTTGTTAATTTCGCTCAGCCTATTGGCGGTTGATGTTTTTAGAATTTTTAGGCACTAGGTCAATGCCACCTGGATTTAGAGGATGACATTTACAAATCCGTTTTATTCCTAGAATGATTCCCTTTAATATGCCCCATTCCTTAATGGCTTCGATGGTATATTGTGAACATGAAGGATAAAAACGACAGTGATGCCCGAGTAGAGGACTGATAAATTTCTGATAAAAGCGGATCAGTAAAATTGCTATTTGGCTAATCGGTGAGATATTTGTTCCCATAGCTTCTTAAGCATTAAATATAGCTGCTCGTTACTGAACTTATCAATACTTGGTCTGGCAATAAAGACATAATCAACGGATGGCATTGAGTTGTGATTTAATCTAAAAGATTCTCTTACCAGTCTTTTTATTCTGTTACGCCAAACAGCTCTTTTTAGTACCTTTTTAGGTACAACCAAACCGAGCCGCGCACATGAGTCCAAGTTATTTGCTCTAGCAAGAACCAAGACACCTTGAGCACTAGCTCGGATAGGTTTTTCAAACACCTTATCGAATTCGGAGGAAGTTAACAGTCTAAACTCCCTACGAAAGGCATTACTAGTCATTAACGGTTGTTAAACGCTTACGACCCTTTGCGCGACGACGTGATAAAACTTTACGACCGTCAGCAGTACGCATACGTACACGGAAACCGTGGGTCTTTTTGCGCTTATGAACGTTAGGCTGGAAAGTGCGCTTCATTTGTAGCTCCATCGGCGGGAATAGCCCACCAAAAAAAGTAGAAAATACTATACCTTTATAGAAATCACGTATTTTACACTCATTAATAACTAAAGGTCAACACTAAGAATGTGATAGAATATCCTGCGTCTTTTTTATTAAATTAATGTTTTTAGGTTTTCCTCAATGGATCAAAGTTATTATCAGTGCTGGGCCAATGCGGTAGAAAATGTCGCCGCTGCCGAAGAAAATCCAGACAAGAGAAATACAATACAGCTTCTAGGACAGCAAGTAAGCATTGATGTTGATGATCAGAATCAGCAAATAATCTTTATATGCAATAACGATTATGTATATAAGATATTTTTAACATACGTTTCCCAGTTTTATATAGAGTTAAAACACAGTCTTAAAAAAGAAGAATACGGCATTGATATAAGGCGTCAGAATCCAAATGCAGGACAGACACAGCCAGTTGCTCCTAAAGCTGCCAATGTTAGTGAGTCCTTTCCTAATACCTCTATGCCTAATGGCGGTATGAACGGACAGGGTATGCAGCAGGGCATGATGGGTGGATTTCAGCTCCCGTACGGTTATATGCAGCAGCCTGGCATGATGCCTGGTGTGCAGTATCCTTACGGTTATGCTCAGGCTCCTCAGTCAATAGCTTCAGATATCAACACACCTGCTCAGGCAGCACCTGAAGTAATTCCTCTTTTTCTGCAGAAGGATTCAATCAATCCAAACAAGACTTTCGATAATTACGTAACTGATCCAGAAAATAAACTGATTGTAAGTATTGCAGAAAAGGTTGCTGCAAGACCTGGTGATACAGCTACCAATCCTCTTTATATATATGGCGGTTCAGGATTAGGCAAGACCCATCTGCTGTTTGCAATTGCAAATAGGATTAGAGCTACGCAGCCTAATGTAAAGGTATGCTATATGCGTGCTGAATCCTTCATCAGATACTATGTAGATTCAATGTCCAAAAAGAATCAGCAGCAGATCCATTTCCAGGATTATTTTTCCACTCAGAACGTATTTATTGTGGATGATATTCAGAACTTTGTTAAAGCAAAGGCTGCCAGAGATACATTTTTTGAAATAGTGGCTGAATTTTATATGGAAGATACTGGCAGACAGCTGGTATTAGCCTCTGATACGCCGCCTGGAGGACTGGAATCATTTTCTCCAAGACTAATTTCAAGATTTGGCTCAGGAGTATGCAGGGAAGTGTATCCTCCTAATTCAGAGACCAGAAAAGCAATTACAATGAATAAATGTCGAGAATTTCATGTAAATCTCTCTGAAGACATTATTGACTATATTTCTACCCATATACGTTCAAACGTAAGAGAAATAGAAGGCGCCATAAAATCATTAAATCAGGTTATTTCGCAGCACGGCACTATTACCTACGAAGAGGCTGTAAAAAACCTTGCAGCTCTGGTTAATGTAAAGGCTCAGTTTGTAACTATAGATGCGGTGAAAGAACGCGTTGCATCTGAATTTGATGTGACTGTAGAGTCTATGGAATCTGCTGAAAGAAAGAAGCCTGTGACCAATGCCAGATCAATGGCTATGAAATTAGCTCATGATTTGATTCCGTCACTGTCATTAAACGATATAGGCAGGTCTTTCAATAAGGATCACTCGTCTGTACATGAAGCAATTAAGCGTACCCAGAAGAATATTGATGAAAACGTGGAATTGAGGGCAGTATACGAGAACCTAAGACTTTCTCTTAAAAAATAAAGCGTAAGCTATCTTTTGATTATGTAAAAACAGTTGATTTTACAGCATCTGGCTGCTTCACAGGCAAGGACCTGGAGCAGTCAGTTAATACTTACGCGGATAGTTTCTGAGCACGGTGTTTTCGAGCTTATATGAATATAAAGAGATTGTTAGTCCAGAATTTTCGCAATATAAATTTTCTGGAATTTTATCCCTCACCAAAATTCAATCTTATATATGGACCTAACGGCAGCGGTAAAACATCACTGATAGAAGCTATTACGTATCTTGCTCTAGGCCGATCTTTTAGAAATATTCGCTATACTCATCTAATAAACAATAAAAGCAATCTTTTTTCTCTGTACTCTGAAGTAGAGCGTGACGGCTCAACTAAGACAGATACCATAGGTCTATCCAGATCAAAAGGAAAATCAGCACCGCTTGCCATAAACATAAATCAGGAGAAAAAATCCAGACTTATAGATATTGCTGACAGAATATGCGTGCAGATAATTCATCCGCAGGGGACAGATTTGATAACAGGAACCCCTGAAATACGCAGAAGCTTTATTGATTGGGGTACTTACTATCAGTTTAGTGAATTCAAGAGCACCTGGATACGTTATAAGCGTCTGCTTAGTCAAAGGAATGCCTTATTAAAACAATCCGCTGACAAGTCAATGATCGTTATATGGGATCAGGTGTTTGCCGAACTGTCAGAAAAAATTGCTGTTTTAAGGCAGGAATATATATCTGCACTGCTGCCAATTTTAGAAGAAAAAATACATAAATTTCTGCCGGATTTTAACTTCAAATTTTATATATCAAAAGGCTGGGATGACGGCTCAGATTTGCTTAAACTTTTAACCTTAAATCTTGAAAAAGATAGAGTTTTAGGGTATACTTTCTATGGTTGTCATAGAGCAGATTTAAAGATTAAATATAATCAAATTCCTGCCAGTGAGGTCCTTTCAAGAGGACAGTTAAAACTACTAGTCTGTGCTATGAGATTGTCACAAGGGGCATTGTTGAAGAAACAAACAGGTAAAGACTGTATTTTTTTGATCGATGATATAAGCTCTGAATTAGATTCACATTCACAAGAACTTTTATTCGAAGATCTAAGCAATAGCACTAGCCAAGTATTTATAACAAATATTTCTAAAAACTTTTTAAATTCTCAAAAAGACAATTGTAAGTTGTTAGATATTTCTGCCAGTTTGAGCAATTTTATTCATAATGAGGGTCGAAATGCCTGATCAGAACGAAAAAGACTATGATACTTCCAGCATTAAAGTACTGCATGGATTAGAAGCTGTAAGAAAGCGTCCTGGAATGTACATAGGTGATACTGATGATGGATCTGGTTTACATCATATGGTATTTGAAGCTGTTGATAACTCCATCGATGAGGCATTAGCTGGATTCTGTACACATATTGAAGTTGTGATTCATGCTGATGGATCTGTTTCCTGTACCGATAACGGCCGAGGAATACCAGTAGCTATGCATCCAGAAGAGCACAGATCTGCTGCAGAGGTCGTTATGACTGTTCTGCATGCCGGAGGCAAGTTTGATGATAAAACCTATAAGGTATCTGGCGGTCTGCACGGTGTAGGTATTTCTGTTGTTAATGCTCTGTCTGATAAGCTCGTGCTGAGAATTAGAAGAGATGGCCATATATGGGAGCAGACATATCTTGACGGTGGAAATCCTGAAGCCCCTATTCATGCTATCGGAGATACTGAAGAAACCGGTACTACAGTCAGATTCTGGCCGTCACACGAAATCTTTTCTAACACTACTTTCGACTATGCTGTTTTAGCAAAAAGATTAAGAGAGCTGTCATTCTTAAATTCAGGCTTGAAGATCTCATTAACCGATAAACGCGAAGATGAGCCTAAAACCGAAGTCTTCCATCACGAAGGTGGCATAGAAGAGTTTGTCAAATTCTTAAATAAAGGCAAAAACCCTATCAATGAGAAGATATTCCATTGCTCAAAAATGTGCGACAACTATATTACAGTAGAAGTCGGAATGCAGTGGACTGACGCATATAACGAGAGCGTTTACTGTTTTACTAATAACGTTCCTCAAAAAGACGGCGGCACCCATTTAACTGGATTTAAGAGAGCCATTTCTGCAACCTTTAACTCATATTTAGAGAAGCAGGGCTACACAAAGAAGAATAAAGTATCTACTTCAGGTGATGATGCAAGAGAAGGTCTGACTGCGGTTATATCCGTAAAAATGCCGGATCCTAAATTCTCATCTCAGACAAAAGATAAACTCGTGTCTTCAGAAGCCGCGGTTGCAGTAAGCTCATCAGTATCTTCATTTTTGGAAGCATTCTTAGAAGAAAATCCAAAAGATGCTGACACTATCTGCATGAAGATTATTGAAAGTGCAAGAGTCCGTGAAGCGATGAGAAAGGCTAGAGACCTTTCAAGGAAAAAAGGAACTCTTGATATCAATTCTCTCCCAGACAAACTGGTGCCATGCAGAGAAAAGAATCCTGCACTGAGCGAGTTATTTCTGGTAGAGGGTGATTCTGCAGGCGGATCTGCAAAGAATGGCAGAGACTCAAAATTTCAGGCAATACTTCCATTGAGAGGTAAGATCCTGAACGTAGAAAAGGCCAGATTTGACAGAATGATTCAGTCTCAGCAAATTGGTACGCTGGTGACTGTATTAGGCTGTGGAATCGGTCAGGAAGAATATAATCCTGATAAATTCCGTTATCACAACGTAATCATCATGACCGATGCCGATGTTGACGGTGCGCATATCAGAATTCTGCTGTTAACCTTCTTCTACAGACAGATGCCTGAACTCATCGAGCGTGGTTATGTCTATGTTGCACAGCCTCCGCTTTATAAATACCAGAAGGGCAAGCAGGTAAACTATGTATTGAGCGATAAAGAAGCGCTGCAATATAAGACAAATATGGCAATCGAGTCTGGTTCGCTGTATGTGAATGAAGAGTCTGCTCCAATATCTGGTGTAGCCCTTGAGCAGCTGTTCAATGACTACAACAAGGTAATGTCCAGACTTCCAAAACTGACTCAGAAATACCCTAAAGAAATCATCATCAACTTAATGTATACCGATTTGCTGCCAAACAAAGAGGCTTACGAAGATGAAAATAATGTAAAAGAATGGGCTAATAATTTTATAAAACTATTGCCATCTAATCAGTCAGAAGGTGTTTTCTATAAGGCTGATGTAGAAAAGGATGCACTTAACAATACCTACATACCGGTACTGATTCACCACATTCATGGAATTGATTATAAGTATAAGTTAAATGAAAACTTCTACGAGTCACCTGATTACAAGATGCTGAAGTCAATGAATGCAAAAGTTCATGATTTAGTTGAGCCAACTGGTTATGTTCAGGTAGGCAGTAAAAAATACCCGGTTACAAACTTCCACCAGGCCTATGAGACCTTGATGAAGGAAGGATTCTCAGGAGTTAAGATTCAACGATACAAGGGACTAGGTGAAATGAGTCCAGAGCAGTTATCCGAGACCACTATGAATCCTGACAGCAGATCTCTGTTAAAAGTCAACATAACTGATGCAATGGAAGCAGACAGATTATTTACAGAACTTATGGGTGAAGATGTAGAAAACAGAAGAATATTTATTTCTGAAAATGCATCAAAAGCAATGATTGATCTGTAACTAATCAGAAAAAGATACAAGAGCCGTTATTGATAATCAGTAGCGGCTTTTTTTATATCCTGTCTTTAGAACGAAATAATCATATTTAGCCTCATCGACCCCCGAAGGGGCTTTGTTTTGTCGTAAATTTTATTTTTGAACGATTGTAATATATGTAATAAAGAATTATCATATACATATATCCTGTACTGTAGGGAGTGCTGTATATGTATCTATCCATAATTGGCAGAGGTGATAAGGCTAGAGTATATCTTGTGGAGAGTTTCCGCAAAGATGGTAAAGTTTCGACTAGAAACATCAAAAGTTTTGGTAGTGTAAAAGATATCAATAAAGATGATCCTCATGCTCTGGACAAACTTAAAGCTCAATATAGTAAAGAAAATTTCAGAGCGCAGCGTAAGGCTCGAGAAGAGCAGAACCTTAAAGAAGTTCTGCAACAGGACTTTGCCAAAATTACCGCCAAGGCACCACTCGTAGATTATTCACCGCTACTGTTACAACCCATATGGGATAATCTAGGATTAAGTAAAACCATTTTTAGTCTGCAGCAGTACCACTGCAACGGCATTACTTACGACTTGAACAAAGTAATATCCACCTTATGTTTTTTAAAAATCACTGATCCAGGCTCTATAAGAAAAGCCTACAGCCGAAGGGCTGATTTAATTGGAGCGCCTCTGTGGGGTGTGAGTCTAGATCAGATGTATGCAAGTTTAGATTTTCTTTACGAGCATAAAGAAACGCTGTTAAGGCGTATTAACCATACACTGGATAAACAGTTTAACCGCACCTATTCTATGGTTTTCTATGATGTCACAAATGCCTACATTGAATCTGCTCTGACCGATGAAGAGTGCATGAAATTAAGAACCAGCATGTGGGATGAGGTGATTGAACTTCTTGATAGCTCCTGCAAGAAAGGAATTATTACCGAAGAATTAAAGAGCACGATTATCAACGAGAAAACTTATGATTTAAACGAACTGCCACCCGATTTAAAGCAAGAGCTAAAGTGTCTTTTCTATCTAAGGATGAGAGGACTTTCCAAAGAACATCGGTACGATCTTCCAATAATTTCAATCAGTATGGTTATAGATGATAATGCCATCCCCATTGATTATGAGATTTACTCAGGCTGTGCCTCAGAATATAAAACCATGCGTCAATCCATAGAAAAAATGAAAAAAAAATATGGAATAAAAAATACCATTGTGGTGGCAGATAGAGGTCTTAACTCAGCCGAACATATTGATATGTTGCTGGAAATGAAGTACGGCTTTCTCGTGGCGCAGAAAGTAAGTAATCTCGGTAAAAAAGTAACGGAGCAGATGCTCGATCCTACTGGCTATGAAACCACCGTAATACTCAAAGACCCCTCCAAAGGTGCTGATAACAAGGATAATATTAAGGATATTATCAAAACCAAAATAATTGACTTCGTTAAAGACGACAAAAAAGGACATTCTGTTAACTGCAAACTGATTTTTACCCATAGTCAAAATCGGGAACAATGGGATTTAAAGCAGATTGATATGGCTGTCAGGGAGGCACAGAAGGCTATTGCCGCAAATAAGGAGCTTCCACTGTCTAAACGAGGCTGGGTATCGTTTATAAAAAAAGAAAAAAATATTCAAAAAGCAACCGAGATAAATCAGAAGTTAGTTGATAATAAACGGCAGTTAGCCGGTTACTCTGGCGTTATTTATCATGAACCGCCGGAAAAAGACAACTTCTCCATTTCTCCCAGGGAAATTGTACATTCCTATCATCATCTGGTCCAAATAGAAGAATGTTTCAGAATTATGAAAACCAACCTGGGCTTAAGGCCCATGTATGTACAGATTGAAGAACATATTGAAGGACATGTGCTGCTCTGCGTAATGGCACTCACCATTATCCGTCTGTTACAAATAAAGTTGGAACAGAAAGGAACTCCCTTAACCATTGAAGAGATTGTTTCGGCGTTAAATAATGCCAGGCTTGTTCTTCTTTACCTCAGTGAAGATAAACAACTGTTTTTGAGCACTTCATCATATCGACATATTTATAAAAATAGCGAACGAATGTCGGAAGAAAAAATGAAGGAAGTGATTCAAGAGAGTTGTTCAGAAGATAATACTGATAAAATCGCCCTGGCCCAGGAGTTAATGCCATTGAATTATATTGGAGATAAAAGCATGATTGAAAAATGTTTAAGGATGAGATTTGGTGCCGACCAGCCACTAGTAGATCCTATTATATTCGAGC
>DMTG01000133.1 GCA_003477345.1 Succinivibrionaceae bacterium
CCTCTCTGCCCGTCAATAAAGGTGATTCTGGACATGCAGGAGGCTGTGGAAACGAAGCCTGGATCATAAGTAAAGTAACCTTTCTTGCCTAATTCTCTGATGTCAATTACTTCTGGGCCCATGGTGCCCTTTAAAATCGGCAGTTTTATTGGATCTTGTCCTGGAATTTCAAGAACTGCGTATTTGTCTATTTTGGGAAGCATTTCTTCTGCCATTTTAGTTATCCTTAAAAGCTAACTAGATTTTTCTTTATAAGTAAAAAGTATCTTTAATGTATGAAAAAGACAAACTTGAAGAAATTCTATAAATATTGCACTATTATGACGCTATAAAGGGACAGGAAGAATTACCGGATATTTATCTGTTAGAGTTTTGAAATCGGATTCAACTAACCATCTAGAGAAAAAATGGAAAAAAGAGTTTTATTGACTGAATGTGATGATGCCACCGGCATTATTGCCAAGATCACCAGTAAGTGCTTTGAACATAAGCTTAATATTATCAGGCAGGATCAGTTTGCCTCAAATGAAGATTTAAGGTTTTTCATGAGAACCGCTTTAGAGGGTGATTTTTCCAATCCTGAAGCCTTGATAGCAGATATAAAATCAGTGCTGCCGGAAGGAGCCAACGTTCGTCTTGATGATGAGCGCCGCCGCAGATTATGTGTGCTGGTTACCAAGGAAGCACACTGTCTTGGAGAACTGCTTATGAAGTCGTATTCCGGTGCCATGAATGCAGATATTGTATGCATTGCCGGCAATCATGATGATTTAAGACCTCTTGCTGAAAAATTCGGGGTTCCTTTCAAGCTTGTATCCTGCGAAGGAATCTCTCGTGAAGAGCAGGAAGAGCAGATGATGAAGGTGATTGATGAAAGCAACTGCGACTATGTGATTCTGGCAAAATACATGCGTATTCTTTCCCACAGATTCATAAGCCACTATCCTTTAGGTAAGCTTATAAATATTCATCATTCATTCCTGCCGGCCTTCATGGGAGCCAAGCCTTACTATCAGGCCTTTAACCGCGGAGTGAAGATCATTGGGGCAACTGCGCATTTTGTAACTGACAATCTGGATGAAGGCCCGATTATTGTTCAGGATGTTATCAAGGTAAGTCACCGCTATGATCCTGAAGCTCTGGCTAGAGCAGGCCACGATGTCGAGCAGATGGTGCTGCTTCGCGCAGTGAACAAGGTCTTAGACGACAAGGTCTTTATTCACGGCAATAAGACAGTTGTATTTTAAGGTTCTGCCAACATTTTTGTTTTTTGCAGAAAGCAGTAAAGCACATTAGAATTACGCCTGAGAATGGAGTTGCCAATGAACAAAATAGCTACTGAAGAGTTTTATCCAGAGCGCCTGATAGTAACAGGAGGAGCAGGTTTCATTGGCTCAAATTTTGTCCACTGGGTAGTAGAGCATCAGCCGTCTGTCAGAATAACCGTGCTCGATGCGCTCACCTATGCTGGCAATCTTGACAACCTAAAAGGACTGCCAGAGGACAGAGTAAGCTTTGTACACGGCAATATCTGTGACTCTGCATTAGTTGACAGGCTGTTTTCAGAGCATGATAGCTGTGTGCATTTTGCCGCCGAAAGCCATAATGACAACTCCATAGAAAATCCCGAGCCATTTTTAAAGACCAACGTAGAAGGTACCTATACCCTTCTGCAGGCAGCTAAAAAATACGGCCTGCGCTTTCATCAGATATCCACCGATGAAGTTTATGGCGATCTGGCATTAGACGATCCAGATAGATTTACCGAGAGTACTCCCTACAGGCCGTCTAGCCCATACAGCTCCACCAAAGCCTCTGCCGACCTGCTGGTTAGAGCCTGGGTGAGAACCTACGGCGTCAGAGCCACGATATCAAACTGCTCGAACAACTATGGTCCAAGACAGCATGTAGAGAAATTCATTCCAAGGCAGATAACCAATATCCTAAGCGGTATCAAGCCAAAGCTTTACGGGGATGGCAGAAATGTGCGCGACTGGATTCATACAGACGACCACAGCAGTGCAGTCTGGACAATTCTGACCAGAGGACTCATAGGTGAGACCTATCTCATAGGCGCAGATGGCGAGAAGGACAATATAAGTGTGCTTAAGGCCATATTGAAGCTTATGGGCAGGGGTGAAGATGACTTTGATTGGGTAAAAGACCGCCCGGGACACGACAGAAGATATGCCATAGATTCAGGCAAGCTGCGCCGTGAATTAGGCTGGCAGCCTGAGCATACAGATTTCTATCAGGGGCTTCTGGCAACTATTGAATGGTACAGGCAGAATCAGAACTGGTGGCAGTCAGCCAAGGCAAAGACAGAAGAAAGATATAAAAAGCAGGGACAGTAAGCATGACTTCGCAGAGCATTACTTCGGGAAATTTTACTTTTACAAAAACCTCAATAGAGGGAGTTATTGCAGTAGATGTTAAAACCTATGGTGATGCGCGTGGCTTTTTCATAGAAACCTATAAAAAGCCAGATTTTGTAAAAGGCGGCATAGACGTTGATTTTGTTCAGGATAATCTGTCGGTCTCTGTAAAATGGGTACTCAGAGGTCTGCATTATCAGATTAAACATCCTCAGTCCAAGCTCGTAAGAGTCATTAAGGGTGAGGTTTTTGACGTGGCTGTTGACTTAAGAGAGGGCAGTGCCACCTATGGAAAATGGGAAGGGGTTATTTTATCTTCGGAAAATCACCGCCAGTTTTTCATACCCAAAGGTTTTGCCCATGGCTTTTTAGTGCTATCTGATACCGCTGAATTCTGCTACAAGTGCGATGA
>DMTG01000253.1 GCA_003477345.1 Succinivibrionaceae bacterium
CGCTTGACTGAAAATAATAATAATAAGAGTATACATAGTATAAATATAAGGTAATGTTCCTATCAGAACAAAAGGGGATCAATATGAAAAAGACAATAATAATTTTAGATCATCCCAATTTTGCTAATTCAGCTGTAAATAGACGCTGGGCAGAAGAGATAAATAAATATCCAGATGAATTTGTAATTCATAATCTGCAGAGTTCCTTCCCAAGAGGCATTATAGATGCTCATGCAGAACATTGTCTTATAGAAAACTGCGGTGGCTCCATCGTTTTTCAGTTCCCTTTGTACTGGTATAACTGCCCTCCAATGACCAAACTCTGGTTCGATAAGGTAATTACCTCAGACTGGGCTTACGGCAGTGCCCATAAACTTGAAAATGTAAAATTCGGCATAGCAGTCTCCTGCGGCTCTAAGAAGGAAGACTATACTGAACAGGGCAGACACCACTGCAGTGTAGAAACCTATCTAAATTCTATAGTTCATTCCATAGAGTTCATCGGAGGAGACTATAAAGGACTCTATGCCTATTATGGCGCTAATACCCAGGAGCAGCCTAATATTGAACAGATAATCGACAGCGCAAAGGGCTATGTCGACTGGCTGAGAACAATCAGAACAGAAGAATAAATATAAGGAAGCCTGCTCTGCAGGCCTCCATAATAAAATTATTCCTTTGCTGAAGCGAGGATGGCAGCTAGCTGTTCTATTGTGAACTTCAGCGCGCCTCTGCCTTCCTGCTGTATATCCAGTGCTCTTATTCCTGCTTTTTCTATAAGCTGTCTGTCTTTTAGCAGTTTGTTTAGAAACAGCACAAGGGAGTCATAGTCGCTGGCAAGGAAAGCTCCTTCTGTATCGATAAGCTTGTCGAAGGTTTCCTGGAAATTCCAGTAATTAGGACCAGTTATGGATGGAATTGCGAAGTACGCTGGTTCCAGCGGATTATGCCCGCCTACTTCGGTAAAGCTTCCTCCCATAAAAACCAGATCGCACAGACCGAAATAAGTTTCAATTTCGCCTATGGTATTGCCTAGCAGGATGTGATTTGTAAAGTCGGGTACGATCTCTCCTACTGCATTTCTTTTAAAGAACTTCTGTTTTCTGTCTTTTAATAAGTCAGCTGCGATCTTTATACCTGATGCATGTCTAGGAACCAGCACCAGACTTAGCTGCTTGAATTTTTTCTTCAGCTCTAAAAAGGCGTCGATGAGGAGCTTTTCTTCTCCATCGTGAGTGCTAATGGCACCTATTACCATTCCCCTGATAGTATTTTCTTTGAATTGTCTGCTGCTCTCAAAGCGCTGTTCGTTTGGCGCCAGATCATATTTAATATTGCCGCTGACGCAGATTCTTTCATGTGGTACACCAATACGGCTGAATCTTTCTGCAGCATCCTTAGAAGAGCATATAACCCGATCGAGATTAGAAGAAAGTATATCTTTCACTATAGCTATATGATTCTGATATTTTATGCAGTTCTTTTCCTGCATACGGGCATTTACCAGTACGACTTTGCACTTTGCCTTATGCGCGGCATTAAGCATATTAGGCCAGAGCTCGGTATCTATAATGAACAGTGCCTTAGGATTTATTCTCCTGAAAAAGCGTCTTACTGCACAGGGACTGTCGAGCGGGGAGAACAATACGGTAATTCCTGAAATCCTGCTCGCAGCCAGCGCACCTGTAGTGGTCATGGTTGAGAGTACTACCTGCTCATCAGGAAATTTTTTTATAAATGCTTCGATAAGCGGTTTAAGGGAATTGACCTCGCCGAAGCTTGCAGCATGAAAGCAAACGCACTTGTTGAATCGCTGCCTGTAATATCCTAAAAGCTCAAAAACTTTTTTCCCGTAGGAAGGATCTTTTCTCCTTTTATAGCATAAGAAAATAAGCCCTAAGGGAGCGATTATGGCAGTAGTGATTTTGTATATGGAAAATATAATCTTAGACTTTAAAAGCATTTTATAGCCTTAATTATTGCTGCTAGTTTTTCTATAACTGTTTCCGGAGAAATCTCTTTTAAACAGGCATAAGTATTGAACCTGCAGGTTCTTGCAAAGCAGGGATGGCAGGGCTGAGTTGATTCGACACAGACTGCCTTGTCAGAAAGAGGCGGAGTATAGGTAGTAGATGTCGATCCAAATATACATACCTGAGGAACATCTGCTGCTGCCATAGTATGCATCATGCCTGAATCATTGCAGATGGCGGCCTGGCAGCTGCCGCAGAGATCCAGCGCTTCAGCAAGTGAGGTTTTACCTGATATATCGTAAAAATAATCAGAATTGTCTTTATGAATAAGCCCCTGTATAGCTTTTACGGTTTCAGAATCCTTTTTAGTTCCAAGTCCTAAAACGGCTCCGCCCCTTTCTATCCAGTAGTCACAGGCTTTTGCAAAATATTCTACCGGCCATAACTTTGAAGGACCGTAATTAGCTCCGCAGCCGATCCCCAGGAAAGGACGATGCTCTTCTGGAATGTTCAGCTTTGCTAATAAATCAGGAGACAAACTTTTAATAGTCAGCTTGGGATATTCAAAGGCAGGCAGATCTAAAGCTGTCTTTACGTCATTCTTGTCATAGGCAAGAGCGACGTAACGCTCTACCATTCTGGGAAAATCCTGCTTGTTGCATCTCATGTTGTTAAGGAGGATGTATCTTGATTCTCCTTTAAAGCCTCGACGGTCTGAAGCTCCGGCAAAGAAGGCGACAAGCGCTGATTTTAATGAATTAGGCAGAACAAAGATGCAGTCGTAATTATTCTTTGCTAGATTTTTCCCTTCTTTATATCTTTTTATTAAATTCAGCTCTCCGTGAGCAAAGGGATTTTCTATAAATCTATCTACTTCAGGCATTCTGCTGACAATGGGATGGGTGTATCCCGGAGCATACACATCTATTGAAATTCCTGGATTAAGCTGCTTGAGAGTTTTGAGCAGACTCTGAGACATTATCAGGTCGCCTAGCCATGAAGGGGAGATAACCAAAACTTTGTTCATGTAGTTCTCTGTTGTTCTATTTTTATACTTAAGACTTACTTATTTTATGGCGACAACACGATCGGATCATTATCACGAATCTGTTGAAGCCTGATTTTTACTAATATGGCAGATAATTCTGCCGTTTTAGATATTTGTCATAAGCCATTTTTATATTCAGGCATGACTAAGCTCCAAGGTTATTCACTAACTTTGGTTTTGCTCTTTCAAAATCTGATTCAAAATCAAATGTTATCTTTTTGCATTGATTTTCTTTCTGTTTCTGACGAACTTCCCTAATGGGGTGCCGTCATCAATACTGGATTGAAAACCATAGAGCTCCAGATTGTCAGGAACATCATTTCCTGTTGGTTCAGGCTGTTTGTAGAAGATACCTATGAATCTTTCATCATTCTCTATCTGTTTCATATCCTGAGTAAAGAATGCCTTAAGGAACATAAATCCCACTTCAGCATCCTGAGCTAAAATCTGCAGAGATTTAAATGACCATGGTTTACCCTGATAAAGAGGGACATTGTCTCTGATGTAACTTAATACGTTACATGCAAACTTGGTATATGCCGTACTGTTGGTAATGTAGTCTCTGTTTCTTAAAGGAAGCGCATCCTGTCGGAAGACAACATCAATTACCCAGTGCCTGGCTTCTATTCCCCATCTTTTAAGGATAATATCCAGCATGGTTTCAGCGAACTTTTCATCAAGACC
>DMTG01000266.1 GCA_003477345.1 Succinivibrionaceae bacterium
AAGATCTAAAACAAGAGATTTTTAAAGAACAATCACTGTGTTAAACAGTGGGGAATCAAAGTCTTTTTGCTCACTGTTCAACAGAAACAAAAATGTGATCTGACGCCAATTAGAAAATTTGGCCATACCTAGAGGACAAAAACAATGCTCACATACGTGCAACTGCGCGCTCTCAAGCCTAAAGATAAGATCTACGACATCACTGTGTCTAGCGGTTTACAGTTTCGCGTTACTCCTGCAGGCAAAAAGTATTGGCGACTGCACAAACGAGTCAACGGCAAGTACGTGATTAAAACTCTCGGCACATTCCCAGAGATGAGCATTAAAGAAGCTGAGACAATGGCGCTAGGTATCACTGAGGTATCAGCAGAGCGCTCTCTGCAATCCAAGCCCTTCTCGGAAATATTCGCTGAATGGTACGCCATCAAGCGCACCCGCATAATCAATCACAATGACATTCTCAGACGGTTTGAAAACTATTTGTTGCCGAAGTTCGCTAACCGTGCCTTTGATGAGCTCACACCCGTGGCAGTCATTAGTCATATCAAGGCGAGCGCGCTGTTTAAAGAAGGTAAGTTAGAGACCATTCGTCGACTGTGCTCAGAGTTAAAACAAGTCGAAATCTACGCCATGAACTGTGGCTATATTGATGCATTACGCTTGCAGGGCATAGAACAAGCCTTTATGTTGCCGACAGAGAAGCATTTCCCGTCAATCAAGCCTAGTGAGCTTGTCACTGTCCTTCCAGAGCTTCAGGCGGCCGCGCTCAAAGCTCCAACAACGTGGGTGGCACTCCAAATCGGCTTTTATACGCTACTACGCCCGCGCGAATACTGCTCCATGCGGTGGGATTGGATTCATGGTGACGTGATTGAAGTTCCTGCAGCGCTGATGAAAATGAAAAGGGCCTTCACTGTGCCAATCTCAAGCCAACTGCAGAAGGTTTTGGACTATCGCCCAAAGATCACAGACTTTGTGTTGACCTCGCCTGATAAACCTAATCAGCCGATAGCCATAGAAACAAGCGAACGTTTTTTAAGACAACACGGTTTTAGAGGTAGATTAGTGCCTCATGGCATACGTTCAATTGGGAGAACATGGATGGAAGAAAACGGTGTTCCGTATAACGTTGCAGAATCCTGCCTAGCTCACTTGACTGGTTCAAAGGTAAGCCAAGCCTATAACAGATCTGATTTACTTGAGGAGCGTCGCCCTGTGATGCAAAGGTGGGGCGACTTTGTGGAGAAGTGCTTAAATTCAAAAAATTAAGTGGTGATATATGAAACTAGAAAGAAAACTTTCCATGCTAGAGGCTGTTATAAAATCATGTTTTCTAACATTATGTGGTTTAATACCACATTTTTATCCTATGCCCCCATCCTTTAGATAACGGCTTTTCAAAAAGCAAATTATTTTTACTTGCGAAGGATAAAATAGCGTGCCACCTCTCAAAACTGTATTATGCCTTCTGTCTTTGTGATTATCAGCTGTATCCAAACCTATAATTAAATTTGAGCGTTCTTTTATATGCTGAAGGTGAGATATGACAGAAGGCACTGTGCGCAAAGTCTTTGGTTTTAAATCCGTGGCAGGAATTATCAAAACTGCGGTTTTATCTGGAGTTTTAGGTTATTCCCTGACAGCTTCTGCTGCAATTAACACTTCCTTTTCCTACAGGACAGTTATTGATCCTTATATCAATGTCCCAATCATGAAGGTTTTTCTTCCAGAGGGCTGGAGAGTCAATGTAACCTCCGACTGGCAGCGCTGCTCATCTGCCTCAATTGCCTTTGGTATCGTAAGTCTTATCAGTCCCGATGGTAATACTGAAATTATTTTTACAACTCCTGAAGCCTACGCTTGGAGTACAACTGTTATAACCCGACAGCAGAAAGCTCCTATGGCGGTCAATAAAGTCGGCTGCAATTTTCCAAAGCGAATCTTTAATCATCCATATCTTTCATCAAAGGACTATATAAAGACCATCATACCTTCCTGGGGCATGAGTATTGCCCAGACCATGAATGTCAATATGACAAAGGAAGACTCCTGCTTTAAGAAGATGATGATCCCGAGGATAACCTCTTCCGTGCAGCAGGCTGTGAATATGCAGGTGGCAGCCTCAAGAGGAACTTTTGTAAGCGGCAAAGTAAGTGCTACCTATGCCAATATTGATGCGTTGCAGCTTCTGGTTACCCTAAAGAACGGAGCCCGCCGCTATTCAGAGCATATTGCCGCAACTTTAGGCTATACCACAACTCTTCAAGGTCGTCAGGTGACTAGACAGCTTCCTCCAATGGTCAATCATAATACCCTCTGGAAGGGAGAGCTCATCTCCTATTACGCACCTTCAGTTGAAGCCTTCAATGCCAACTACGATATTTTCAAGACAGTTGTAAACAATTCACGATATCTGCCTGAGTGGGGATATCTGGTGGACTACTACGGACAGAGAATGGCGGTTGCTGTAATGCAGGGAACAATTGAGGGTATGCGTCAGTTTGACGCCCAAAGTGCCCAGCAGGCTCTAAGGGATGCTACAGAGGAGCAGAGAACCGCTGATCAGTCTCAGATGACCGAGGCTATGAGTGACACCATTTATGAGCGAAACGATTACACCGATCATGAGGGTAATCATTTCAAGGTCTCCACCGGATATGATGTTTACCGCGATCAGGATAACAAATACCATATCGTGACTGAGGGAAGATCTGTTCCTGACTCATACACAAAGCTAAAACCTAATGAGGCAAGGGATTATCCTCGATAGTCCCTAAAGGCAGGATTTCAGTTTTTGACTCTGAAAGCTTTGCTCTTTTCTGTGCTTCAGTCTTAACTGTCGGTTTGCCTATGAATGTGAACATTCTGCGTTTTCCAAACATCCGGTGTCTGCTTAACAGCCTGCATCTGCTAAAAAGTGTGGCAGAGTGCATGAAAGCTTTTTTGTACGGACTTTATGTTCTTCTGACTTCTCTTATGCTGTTCTTTTCTTCTTCAGCTCTTCTTTCCTGTGCTTATGCAGCAGAAAACACTGGATCTGATAAGGCCTGGACCGTGATGGTTTACATGTGTGCCGACAATGATCTTGAGGAGATGGCCCTATACGATTTTTTAGAGATGGAGCAGGGCATTCACGAGGACGTGAACGTGATTGTGCTTATGGACAGAGCCCGTGGCTATTCATCTTTGTATGGTGATGATACCGGAACAAAGCTCTATCAGGTAAAAAAGGCAAAGGAGAGAGTAGACTATACAAAACTTATTACAGGAGCGGTAAGGCTGCCGGCGAGCTTTGAGTCTGAGATGATTTTAAATCTCGGTGAGCTTGATATGAGCGACCCTGCGAATATCGTCCATTTCGTAAATGAGTGCGTTAAAAGATATCCAGCGCAGAGGTATGCCTTTATTCCATGGAATCACGGCGGTGGCTGGAAATCCATGATCATGGACAATGACGGCGGAAAAGGTGTCAGAGGCCGAGGCGACATGACGGTTTATGAATTTGCCGGAGCTTTGAATTCCGCAGCAAAGCTGCTTCCTAAAAAGCGCTTTGATGCCATTATCTTTGAAATGTGCCTCATGGGACAGATAGATGTTCTTGATGTGCTTGCTCCCTATGCTGATTATGCCTTTGCCTCTCCTCCTGTGATGCCTGCGGTTGGTATCAGTTTTACCGACATTCTACCTCTGTTTACAAAGGATATACCGACAGCTGATCTTGTTAAAAAGATTGTCTTATTCTCAAAGGATTATCTTGAAAAGCATCATCTGCTTGAGTGTGCCTACAGTGCCTATGATCTCAAAAAGACTCAGGCAGTTACAGACTCCCTTAATAAGCTATCCTCCTATCTTAAGGGGATTATTCCAAAGGAGTACTCTGCTCTTACCAGAATTCTTGGTTTTACGACCCATGTAAACAGTGTTGAAACCGATGTTCTCTATGGAAAGCCTGCCTATTGGTCGCTCTCCCTGATTGATTTTCTGAACTCTCTTGAAAGAAATATTCCTAGCATTAAGACGGAGTATCTTCAAAATGTAAGAGAAGCTCTCTCATCACTTATTATCTCATCTGAAAGTACCGAGAATGCAAAGGAGCTTGGGGGGATAAGCATCTATCTTCCAATGCGAAGAGAGTTTCTGGATACAAGGTATCTCTCCACGGAGTTTGCAAAGCGTTCAGGCTTCGGAGAATTTCTGGACAGCATCTACCGCGCTCAGGAAACCCGAGGTGGTAAGTCTCCTAGAATTGATCATGTTGAGGTTGGCACTGTAACTTTAAAGGAAGGGCGTGACGGCAGATCACCTATGGACTTTAATCTTAAGCCTGTGACCACCATCAAGCCTTTTGACCGCAGCGTCATCCGTTTTGATGTAACCGGCGAGGATATTCTCTGGACTCATCTTTATCAGCTTGAGAAAACTCCAAACGGCAGCAGAATTCATTTTACCCAGCTCGTAAGAGATACCTCCCGCAGAACTGATAACGCCAGTGCAGGCTATCTTCAGAAATCTACTCCTCATTATGAGAACGGCACAACCCATCTGATGAGAGAGATAACGGCACAGAAGTATGTAATCACCAACGGTATCACTACAGCCGATATTTCCATTCAGAATACCGCTACCTCTGATGCCTTTAATGACAATGTCTCCATAGGCTATGCTAAATACATCGATCCTGATGCTGGTTCTCAGGAGCTTTTTATAAAGCTCAAATTCAACAACAGAACCAGACTGATGTGCGGTGCCGAAGTCATCAATCAGGCCGGAGGCGGCCTTTCGGGTACCGCCATAAATCTAAAGCCGAACGGTATTCTAAGACCTTCTTTAAGCTACATCGACAAAAAAGGCAATATTCTCAACGAATTCGGAGCCCCGTTCCAGGTCGGCTCCTATCTGGTGCTCTCCTTAGCCCTTGTGGATAACAATGCCGAGCTTAATCATATTATTTTTGCCCAGACTGTAGGCGGGAAAAAGGCGATTGCAGTTTCAAAGGCGGTGCGGATCCAACGTGACACTTATCAGGACAGTCTTATTGATAACACCGTAAAAAACGGTCTAGTCAACCTCTACGGCCGCTATGCTCTTTTCCAGTATGCAATGTCAGGCAGCGGCTCTGTGCTTCTGCCTAATTTCAGAATCTTCTCACTAGGCTTTGACAAGAACAACAGTCCTGTCTGGCTGATGCATGATTCAGGCGGTGAGGAATTAGGACATGGCAGGTTTAATTTCATTGTGGTGGGAACTCCGCAGCTGATGCTGCATCTCCCACACTCTAACAGTACGGTTCCGATGCTCGGACCGACTCTGCAGAGCTACTACTGTTTTATGGAGGGGCAGGGACCTTCCCGTCAGTGGTATTTTATCGGTATGGGGGATGGGACCAGATCGCTTCTGCTGCCTATTGAGACTTTTGAGTCGAAGAGTCTTGACGGTACCTGGGTATCGCCTACTGAGATCTGGAAGTTCAAAGGCAGTGAGGTTGAGCAGTACCGTATTAAGGAGAAACTAAAGGCAAAAGGCGCTTTTACCCGTGTTAACAATCTTCTTAAGGCCAGGAACATGCCTTTTGAGGAGTACTGCTACTATATTGACAGGAACAATGCACATCTGACTTTGATTTCACGAGATGGACATGTCTCAACTCTTACAAGAAAAGAGGCTGTGCAGGTTACAGAAAACATCAACCCTCAGGGTACCGTTCCTAAGGGGGATAAGCCTGTAGAGAACATAGTTCCCTCGGACAATAATGTCGTAAAGCCTTCCTTTGATCCGACTTCTCTTGAGGGCAGATACATGAGCGGTGCTGATACAGGAAATGCGTTTTTAACTATACAGCGACTGCAGTCGGATAATCGCTATTCTGCCTATATGCAGACCAAGGGGCAGGGCAATATCAGATTTGTCTTTACTGTCAAAGACAGTGATTTTTGGGCAGTATTCCCTAACGGGGAGCGTCAGAAGGTCGGATTTAGATTCCAGAACGGATATCTGACTCTGTTCTTTGACAATATGCCGCCTATCAGTTTCAAGAAAATTTAAATCACCAAAGTGAGGTTTGATATGAAAAAATCATTTATCGCCGTTTGTCTGTCCTTAGCCGTATCTTTGTCAGGATCTGTTTATGCACAAAACTATGCTTCTGATGCAGTGTATTACCCATCAGGCAGCAGTGTTCAGGTAAAGACCGTAGGTCTTGAACAGAATCTTCAGGGATCCTGGTTCGGTACCAACGGTAAAGACTCCATGCTTCTGATCTTTATGAACAACATGGTGGGGATGGCCTTAAATGGTCAGCAGATCTACGGCAACTTCACCGTTAACGGCAATCAGCTGGTGATGCGCTTTCAGAATGGTAAAAGCTTAAGCTACAACATGAATCTGAATGGCGATGTGCTGGTTTTAGACAACAGTATCACTCTGAACCGCCAGCAGGCAGGATCAAATCCTCAGATCCCTCAGTCAGATAACGGTACACGCATTTATCAGGATGGTCAGACCAGGGGCGATTCCCAGAGCCAGAATAACGGCGGCTGGGGTGGAGGCACTCAGGGACAGAGCAGCGGTGGCTGGGGTGGTTCAGATAATTCCGGCGGAGCTCCAAAGAACGGTACCTGGGGCGGTAATAACGGAGGATCTTCAGCCAATACTGAAAACTGGGGAGGCTCTCAGGTAAATAATTTCCCTCAGTCAATGCCATCAGGCGATATTCTCAACGGGAAATGGAGCTGTCAGACTCCTCAGGGAGAGTTTGCCTTTGTCTTCAACAATGGTCAGTATGTCTGCATTGTAAACGGTCAGCAGATTGAGACCGGGATGTACCGTTATGATCAGCCCTCAGGCAATTTCAATTTCCAGATCACCTCAGGACAGTCTGCCGGTGTTTCAGGTACCAACAGGGTTTATGTGCAGGGGAACAATATGTCGATTCAGTTCCAGAATGGCGGGCAGATGAATTTTGTAAAAAGCAACTGACCGTAGCTTCTGACTTCAAAGAGCGCTCTTTTTCTGTTTTTCATCTGTTTTTCAGGTACAAAGCGCTCTATTCTGATTTGTAACGGCTTTTTCTGGGGGCTTCACATGACTAAAGGACTATCCCTTATGCTCTGTACTTTTCTGACTGCAATCTGTACTGCAAACGCCTATATAGACGACCATCCTCTGCAGGGCTATAAGGAAGCTCAGGGAAATTTTCTGAACAAGGTTACCTACAGCAGTAACGGTGAAAATCATGTGGTCATGCAGACCGAATCAGGCTATTTCAAATCCACTCCCGATCCTCAGTATCCCGAGAATATCTGCATGAACAATGAAATTCATGTCTATGACTTCGGCGAGAATAGCAAGGTGCCTCCGGTTTTAAAGTGGAAGCTCTATGATTTTGTTCATGACTGTGAAACCTCTGCAAGACTGGAGTTCTCAAAGGACAGTCCGATGGTTACCGATCTTGACGGAGATGGCAGAAAGGAAGTCTGGATCTCCTATTACAAAGGCTGTCATGGAGATGTAAGTCCTGATGAACTCAAGGTATTCATGTACAGGGACGGAGTAAAGCACTCCATTCGAGGTCAGACTCATGTCTTTGTGGATGGAACTTTCTATGGTGGTGATTTTAAAATGGATCAGGCCATGAAATCATCAGACAGACGTTTTCAGGATTTTGGAGTTAATCTCTTCAGACGTCTTGCCGAGGATAAGCATTAAAAAGGAGAAACTATGAGATTTTCCTGTCTGCTTTACAATGCATTATCTCTTCTGTGTGCTCTGCTTTTATGCATGGTATCTTATGCTTCAGACTTTCCCCGTGACAGTGTCGAGCCTACGGTTAAGGAGTGGAATGCGGTGGAGGAATTTTCAAAGCGTATGGGGATAACCCATGAGAAAGCAAGAGTTGCTATGATCATGGCGACAACCGATCTTGTGGAGCATAACTGTCAGTTTGATCCGGGGGATCTCTACAGGGAATTTCACGAGAAAATACTTAAAGATCCAAAAATGCAGAAGGCTCTTAAGGAATACTACTCCTATATTGATTCAATCTGTGTGTATTCAAGAGAGAACTGGTGTGCCGAATATCGCGGCGGCAACAGGATCTTTGGAATATGGTGATAACTAAACTCTGGAGTCTCATATGAGCAGTTCAAAAAAACTTAGGCTTCTAGGTGCTGTCTCAGTATTTGCGGTAGCAGCTGTGATGCCTTTATATGCCGCATCTCAGGACTTCAACGATGTCGCAGGAGTTCCTTTCATCAAAGGTACCGTTCTTACCTGCAGGGCCTCTGATTTTGAAAAAACCGTTTTTGAGGGAAATGACAACTACTCTGTCTGCCGTCTTAAAACTGATTCATTAAAAGATCAGGGAAAGATTGTAAAAACCTCGGTTCTGACAAGGTATCCTGCTGTTCTCTGGGGCTGTTTTTCAAAGAACGAACTTGGAGGGGTACCTATCGACAATAACGAGAACGGGCGATATTCAGATTATAACCGTAGCATTACCTACGCAGGAAACTGTGCGGTAGTTATCAGAGTCAACTATCAGCATGGCGGCAAATGCTATCCTCATTTTGAAGGAGATTATTTTGAGGTGTTTCAGTCTAATCATCTAAGCCGAATTGTGGACAGCTCTGATAAGAAAAACCTGAGGATAGAGTATATTCCATGCCAGATGAACGATGTACCGGTTCTCTTTGAATTTGAGTAGAAGACTAGGCGACTGTTTTCTACTCGCCTTCAGGAACCTTCAGCTCTGAAAGATTGACCATTTTTACATACTGACTGTGCTGCCTGTGTTTTGCAAAGCCTGCTGCATACAGAGGCAGTGTTACAAAACCATCTCCTTCTCCAACGACTGTGCCAGTCCGTGCTATAATCGTGAGCATTTTGGGGAACATCAAAAAATAGCGCTCAAATGTTTTTTTGAGCTCTCTATTAACTCGATGAAATATAAAGAATTTGAGAAGTGATTAAATTTCCTCCAAGGAAGGGGGCTTTTTTACCAAATTGTGCCCGAAAAGCCCCTGGCTTCAGCCATGGGCTGTCAACTTTTGATGATATTCCTTCTCAAGAGATAGCTAACGTTCTAAAAAACATCCTAAAAAATAAAGGCATTCACTATGCAAAAGATGTTGATGACTTATTTGCAAGGCTTGGCGGCACCGCTAAATAGAATGCTTAAGCAGTGATGGAAAAGCTGCCTTTGAATCTTGTGAGTAAAATCTCTCCTATTTAGATTTCAATAGCAGATCTGTTTTTCAGAAAGCTTATCAGTCGTTCAAGGCAGCTGAGCTGCAGCTGTCTTAAGTGAGATGATTAGGCAGCTTTTAGAAATTATCGAGGTTTGCTTTGGCGTAACCAATTATTTCCTTAGGAAGACCTGCAAGTTTGCCTACTTCCAGAGCGTAGGAGTATTTCTGACTGCCGCTGTCTGCTTTGTACAGGAAGACGATTTTGCCATTGAATTTCTGGGCCTTGAAGCAGATGTTCTTTATAGTAGGCAGTTTTTCTTCAAGTCTGGCAATTTCAGCATAGTGGGTAGAGAAGAAGGTAAAGCAGATGATCTCCTCACAGATATATCTGGCAATAGCCGCAGCAAGGGCTGCACCTTCCACGGTACTGGTTCCGCGGCCGATTTCATCCATAAGCACCAGACTTGATCTGGTAGCATTGTTGACGATAGATGCGGCTTCCTCCATTTCTACCATAAAGGTAGAGCGGCCTGAGGAGAGGTCATCAGAGGCTCCGATTCTGGTGAAGATTCTGTCGATGTCTCCAATTTCTGCTTTGTCTGCCGGCACAAATGATCCGATTCTTGCCATGATTGCAATTAATGCCGCCTGCCTCATGTAGGTGGATTTTCCTCCCATGTTAGGCCCGGTAATAATCAGCATGCGCTTGTCGGAAAGATCAAGATCGTTGGCCACGAACGGTTTGTCTGAGAGTGTTTCAATTACCGGGTGACGGCCCTGACTAATTTTTAAGACACGCTCTCTTGAGAGAACTGGTCGGTGGTAGTTGTTCTCATAGGCAGTGACTGCAAAGCTGTTTAGCATATCAAGCTTGGCCAGCATCAGCGCAAGGGTGGTCAGGGTAGGCAGCTCCTGCTTGAGCGCCTGCATTATCTCTTCAAAGAGCTGCTTTTCAAGGGCAAGCGACTTTTCCTGAGCGTTCAGAGTTTTCTCTTCGAGCTCTTTGAGTTCAGGGGTAATGTAGCGCTCGTTGTTTTTCAGGGTCTGTCTTCTTATATAGGTAGCTGGTACCTTGTCAGACTGTGATCTTGGAACTTCTATATAATAGCCGTGAACGGAATTGAAGTTGACCTTGAGCGTGCTGATGCCGGAGGCGGCTTTTTCTCTTGCTTCTATTTTGGAGAGAATTTCCTCAGAGCCGTTCATGAGTTTTCTCAGGGTATCAAGTTCCTCACTATAGCCGTCGGCAATCACTCCGCCGTCGCGCAGAAAAGTTGAGGGAACCTTGGCTATTGCACGGGTTAGCAGATTTTCAATCTGCGGCAGTGCATCAATAGATGCAGCGTAGGCGGTAAGCGCCTCACTGCCGGCAGAATTTAAAACATCTTTGAGGTTTGGTACTAGTTTTAAAGAATCTCTTAAGACTGCAAAATCTTTAGGTTTGGCAGAAGATAGTCCGATTCTTGCAGCTATTCTTTCAATATCGCCAATACTGCTTAAATCATTTTCGATTTTTTCATAGGTTCCAGTAGCTATAAGAGCTTCGACAATATCAAGTCTTGAATTTACTTCAAAATTGTTTCTTATAGGAGTAACAAGGCTGCTTCTTAGGTATCTGCAGCCCATTGGCGTGCAGGTTTTGTCAAGAACGCCTAGCAGGGATCCTCTTTTATCTCCTCTGAGATTCTGCTGAAGCTCAAGATTGCGCTGGGCGGTTTTATCCAGAATGACAAAGCCTGAATTGTCATCGCGTGCAATCGCTCTGACATGATCGATTGATACGTTCTGGGTTTCTTTTACATAGGCAAGCAGAGCACCGGCGGCACAGATGGCATCTTCCAGATCTTCAATATCAAAGCCTAAAAGACTCTGGGTTGCAAACTGGGTGCATAGGGCTCTGTAGGCCGTCTTCAGCTCATAATTCCAGTCAGGCACCGCTTTTCTGCTCTGAATTTCATTTATACAGTCGAGTTCTTTGAAATTTTCAGGATAGATGATTTCTGCAGGAGTTGTCTTGTCAAGATAAAGCCCTACCTCAGACAGATCTCTCGCTATGGCGGTTTTGAATACTCCGCTTGATAGGTTCAGCCAGGCATAGCCGTAGTAGTGAGTGCCTTTATAGATAGAGGCAATAAGATTTTCCTGATTCTCAGGAGCAATGCCTTCGTCAGTTACCGTACCAGGTGTAACAATTCTTGAGATTTTTCTCTCCATGGTTTTCTGCTTTCCGGGAATACCGTACTGTTCGCAGATTACTACTGATTCACCTAGTTTTATGAGCCTTGATATATAGTTGTCAGCCGCATGGAAGGGCACTCCGCACATCGGGATCGGATCACCGCTTACATTGCCTCTTCGAGTTAAAGTAAGGTCAAGCAGGCGGGACGCTTTTTTAGCATCGTCAAAAAACAGTTCGTAGAAATCACCAAGCCTGTAAAAGAGCAGGGTGTCCTGATATCTGCTTTTTATATCAAGATACTGCTGCATCATCGG
>DMTG01000024.1 GCA_003477345.1 Succinivibrionaceae bacterium
CCTGGTTTCGAAGGCGGTCAGATGCCAATGAAGATCAGATTACCAAAGTTTGGTTTCTGGTCTCCAAAAGCTCAGATCACTACAGAAGTATCTCTCAACTCCCTCAATAAGATTGAAGGTGATGTAGTAGATATGGAAGCATTGCTTAAGGCAGGACTTATCACCCAGAAGATTAAGTTTGTAAAGATTGTACTTTCCAAGGTACCTAACTTCACAAAGAAAATCACTTTAAAGGGTGTTGGAGTTACTCGCGGTGCTAAGGCAGCTATCGAAGCATGCGGCGGCACAGTAGAGGTTGCTCAGTACGTTACTGATGCAGCATCCCGCAGAGAAAAATCAGAGAAGCGTTCTGCTGCTAAGCAAAAAGCTAGAGTAGATCAGCTTTTAGCTGAAGGCATTAAGAAGCCTGCAAAGAAGACTGCTGAACAGAAAGCAGCCAAGAAGGCAGGCCGTTAATAAAAGGGCGCCCTAGTGGCGCCTAAATGAGGTTTTGCATGGCCAGAAAATCGCTTTTTGATAAAAGCCGCGAGGCAGTTACTCCGGCAAAGAAAGGTAATGGTGAACTTCGCCAGCGCCTTTTATTTGTTTTCATAGGTCTCGTAATGTTCCGTTTAGGTTCTTACATTCCAGTACCTGGAGTTAATGCTGACGTGTTGGAGCGTGTTTTCGAAGAACAGAGCGGAACCATTTTAGGCATGTTCAACATGTTCAGTGGAGGCGCTCTTGAGCGTGCATCCGTTCTGGCACTTGGAATTATGCCTTATATTTCTGCAGCTATTATTATTCAGTTGCTGGCGGTTCTAAATAAGAACCTGGCTGAACTTAGAAAAGAAGGCGAATCAGGAAGACGCAAAATCACGCAGTACACCAGAGTTTCAACTCTGTTTTTAGCAGCGTTGCAGGCTATGGGAATTGCAACAGGTATTCCTAACATGATGCCTGGACTTGTGGATAATCCTGGATTCGGCTTTTACTTTGTTACTACAGTAAGTCTTGTTACCGGTACCATGCTTCTTATGTGGTTAGGTGAACAGATTACCGAGAGAGGAATTGGTAATGGAATTTCCCTTATTATCTTCGCCGGTATTGTTGCTGGACTGCCAAGTGCATTAGCTAGAACCTTTGAACAGTCTCGTCAAGGAGACCTTTCAACAATTGCACTGTTGATAATCGGATGCGTAGTGGTCCTTGTGACCTTCTTCGTGGTATTCGTTGAACGCGGTCAACGTAGGATAGTAATTGAATACGCCAAGCGTCAGATGGGTAACCGCATTTATTCACAGCCTCGCTCTAATTTGCCGTTGAAAATTAACATGTCTGGTGTGATCCCTGCAATTTTTGCATCTTCGATCATTCTTTTCCCAGGCACTGTTGTTTCATGGTTTGGTCAGGGAGATAACGCTGTTGCTAATGTCCTGCAGGAAATATCACTATTTCTGCAGCCAGGACAGCCGCTCTATGAGCTGTTATATGCAGCAGCAATAATTTTCTTCACATTCTTTTACACCGCTCTGGTTTTCAACCCTAGAGAAGTTGCAGAGAATCTTAAGAAAAGCGGAGCATTCATTCCTGGAATAAGACCTGGTGAGCAGACCGCTCGCTTTATCGATCAGGTAATGACTCGTTTAACTCTCTCAGGCTCCTTATACATGGTATTAGTATGTCTGGTTCCACAGTTACTAATGAACTGGTTTAATGTTCAGTTCTATTTCGGTGGTACTTCATTACTGATTATTGTAGTTGTTACTATGGACTTTGTTGCTCAGTTACAGAGCCACATGATGAACCAGCAGTATGGCGATATCATGCGCAAAGCAAACCTTAGAAACTATGGTCGATAGAGTTTCACTTATTCAGTTGGAGATTTAAGATGAAAGTAGGTGCTTCTGTTAAGAAAATGTGCCGCAACTGCAAAGTGGTACGTCGCCACGGAGTAGTTCGTATAATCTGTTCAAATCCAAAACATAAGCAGCGTCAGGGCTAATGTTTTGTTTATAGTCAATTTGTATTGATTATATAAATTATTTTCTGTATAATTGTACAATTTGCGGCATCTAGGTGAGTCCTGGGTGCCGCACTGATTTGCCAATGTGCACTATAGTCGGTTGTCGCGTATCCATTTAACGGGCTTTGCGACAGCCTTTTTCAATGACCTTAATTAGGAGATCGATAGTGGCCCGTATAGCCGGCATTAACGTGCCTGATAATAAGATTGCCATGATTGCATTGCAATCGATCTTTGGCATTGGTCCAACTCGCGCTTGCGATATTCTTTCCGCAGTAGGCGTGGACCCAAATGTCAAATTCAAAGATATTGATGAAGCTTCAGTAGATAAGATTCGTGCTGAGGTTGCCAAATACAACGTAGAAGGCGACCTTCGTCGTGAAATTTCTATGAACATCAAGAGACTCATTGACCTCGGTACTTACCGTGGTCTTCGTCACCGTCGTGGACTGCCAGTTCGTGGTCAGCGTACTAAGACCAATGCTCGTACTCGCAAAGGTCCTCGCAAGAGTGTGAAGAAGTAGGAGATTCTTAGATGACTGAAGAAATCAAAAAAGCAGAAGTTTCTGCAGACAAGTCTGCAGCCACAGCACCTCGCGCCCCACGTGCAAAACGCGGCAAGAAGCAGGTAGCTGACGGTGTAGCACATATCCATGCATCTTTCAACAACACCATCGTTACAATTTCTGATCGTCAGGGTAACGTCCTTTCTTGGGCAACTGCTGGTGGTTCAGGATTCCGTGGTTCACGTAAGTCCACTCCTTATGCAGCTCAGGTTGCAGCAGAGCGTGCTGGTGAAGCCGCTAAAGAATACGGTGTTAAGAATCTTGAAGTTTTAGTAAAGGGACCAGGCCCTGGGCGTGAGTCAAGTATCCGTGCTTTAAATGCTCAAGGATATAAGATCACTAACATTACTGATGTTACCCCTATCCCTCACAATGGTTGCCGTCCGCCAAAGAAGCGTCGTGTTTAACCTTTAGTAAAGATTTCTGGAGAAAGATAAATGGCAAAATACACAGGCCCAGCACTGAAATTAAGTCGCCGTGAAGGTGTTGACTTATTTCTGAAGTCTGGTGTTCGTGCAATTGAAACCAAGTGCAAGTTAGATACAGCACCTGGCCAGCACGGCGCCAATAAAGCACGCCTTTCTGATTACGGTATGCAGTTGCGCGAGAAGCAGAAAGTCCGTCGTATTTACGGCGTATTAGAGCGTCAGTTCAGCAACTACTACAAGAAAGCAGCAAGAATGACCGGCAATACCGGTGAGAACCTGCTTCAGTTACTCGAAAGCCGTTTGGACAATGTTGTTTACCGTATGGGCTTTGGCTCCACAAGAATGGAAGCAAGACAGCTCGTTAGCCACAAGGCTATCACTGTAAACGATCACATTGTAAATATTCCTTCTTATCAGGTTCAGCCTTCAGATGTTATCGCTGTTCGTGAAAAAGCTAAAAAGCAGATTCGTATTAAAGCTGCTATGGATTTAGCTGGACAGCGTGCACTGAAACCAACTTGGATTGAAGTTGATCAGGACAATATGAAGGGTACTTACAAGAACAAACCTGAACGCTCTGAGCTGCCAGCCGATATTAAGGAACAGCTCATCGTCGAGTTGTACTCTAAGTAATTTAATGGCAACCTGCCAGCACCGATTTATATTTGAGGGGACTCTCTAGTGTCTGTTAATGAACTGCTCAAGCCTAAGCCAGTAGACTATTCTGAAATTACTTCTAACAGAGCCAAAATTGTGCTCGAGCCATTAGAAAGAGGTTTCGGAAATACTCTAGGCGTTGCGCTTAGTGGAATTTTACTAAAGACCTTGTCAGGAAATGCAGTTGATGCATTCAGATTGGCAGGTGTAAAGGATCAGAACGGAAGAAAGGAAGATCTAAAAGAAAGTATTTTCGAATTGATCATGAATTTAAAGTCCCTTGCTATAGAGTCAAGGGAGCCTCTGTCTGCTCCTGTATGGGTTAGCCTTGATAAAAAAGGTGAGTGTGAAGTAACAGCTGCTGATCTTGAATGCCCGGAAGGAATTTCTGTTGTAGATCCAGAAGCTCATATCTGCACACTTATTGGTGCAAAGGCATCGTTGTCGATGAAACTCCGTCTTGTTTCAGGAAGCGGATATGTATTAGCAACATCAAAAGATCATATTCCAGCAGAATCTGATGAGGATATTCTTATTGATGCTAATTTCTGCCCAGTACGTCGCTTTGTGTATGATGTTGAGTCTGCACGTGTTGAGCAGCGTACTGATTTGGACCGTTTAGTTATCGATATTGAAACAGATGGTACATTAGCTCCTGATGCTGCATTAATGCGGGGCGCAGAACTTATTCGCGGAAGCATAACCAATATCATCAACAAGGAAGAGCTGAACGAGAGAGCCCTGGCTCCTTCCCAGCCTCCTCTGCCAGATCCAGTTCTGATGCAGTCTGTTGATGATTTAGAGTTAACTGTACGCTCTGCTAACTGCTTGAAGGCTGAGTCAATCATTTACATCGGTGATTTGGTTCAAAGAACTGAAGTGGAACTGTTAAAGACTCCTAATTTAGGAAAGAAATCTCTTACTGAGATCAAGGATGTTCTTGCTCAAAAAGGACTTTCTCTTGGTATGAGAATAGCTAACTGGCCACCTCAGGGATTACAGAAGACAACCAAGTAACTGTTATCAGAAGGAATTAAGAAATGCGTCATCGTTTAAGCGGTCGTCATTTAGGTCGCACTGCATCTCACCGTGCAGCGTTATATCGTAACCTTGCTAACGCTCTGTTTACCTATGAAGTAATTAAGACTACTTTACCAAAGGCAAAAGAATTACGTCGTTTTGCTGAGCCTTTAATTACTCTGGCTAAAGAAGACAGCGTTGCACACCGTCGTCAGGCATTTGCAATTTTACGTGACGACGCAGTAGTAGCAAAACTATTTACTGTTATCGGCAAACTCTCTGCTGAGCGTAAAGGTGGCTACACCCGCATTTTAAAGTGCGGTCTTCGTGCAGGAGATCAGGCTCAGATGGCTTACATCATGTTAGTTGATCGTCCTCAGAAGGCAGAAGTACAGGAAACTACCGAAGCTAAGGCTGAATAGTTTTTCTGACATATAGGGCGCTTAACAGCGCCCATCCAGTTTATTTAAACTTCTTACGAGTGTAAAAACGAGGGTGAAACTTTGGATCAGACAATTGATTCTTTTAAGCCGAATATCAAGGAAATAACTCCTCTTTCTAAAAATCTGTACAGAGTAGTCCTTGATCCTTTTGAGCCTCATTATGCTCAGTTAGTAGGAACTGCACTCCGCCGAATAATGCTTTCTTCCATTTCTGGCTATGCAATCACTGCAGCAGAAATAGAAGGCGTTCTGCATGAGTACAGTGCTGTAGAAGGCATTCAGGAAGATATATTGCTCGTCCTGTTAAACCTTAAAGAAGTTGCAGTATCCGCTGAAGGCTACATGCATGACGATCCTGTCTTAGAAGTAAATAAAACAGGAATCGGTCCAGTTACAGCCGGTGATATTACTTGTCCTCACGGAATAGAGATTAAAAATCCAGAATTGGTGATCTGCCATATAACCGATCCTAAAACTGTGTTAAAGATGCATCTGCATGTTACACGTGGAAGAGGTTATGTCCCTACAACTTCCCATCCGTATGTGGAAGGTCAAGAAGATAGATTTATAGGCAGACTGTTAATCGACGCTTCT
>DMTG01000100.1 GCA_003477345.1 Succinivibrionaceae bacterium
CCAATACGGCCAAAGCCGTTAATACCAACTTTAATAGTCATATATATGTCACCCGTAGTGTAACAATTGAAAAAAAATACATTAACAAGATACTCTAAAACTCATAATTGTCAAGTTTTGTCGACAATGATGCAAATTTTGTACTCTCTTTGTTAACTGTATGAAATAACAATGAATGTCTATTAAAGTACAGTTTTTTTAAATGTGATCTCTGTCAAAAATTTTAAGGTCCGCAATGATTAAAATATCTTCTTTTTCACAGGCTATTCACAAGACTTTCCCGCATTCTGCTTAAGACAGGCATTTTTTGTGAGAGATTCTCCGAGAAAACACGAGATTTTTGTAAACGAAAAATCTCAAAAAGGATATCATCATTATTATGATATCTTGCGGGAAATCTTTGCTCATTTAATGCAGTGCGGAAAGCAAGTATAATAGGCTATATATAAATAAAAATTTTCTCGCAGAACTGGCGGCTTATGAACCCGCCAGAGCGGCAGTTCTAGGTTAACTAGCAAGGTCCGTTAAAATTAAAATTCTGCTGTCAGTCACAGCGGAATGCTCAGTATTTACTGCTGTAGTAGTTCACATAAAGTTTTATAGTTAAAGTGTGTTACAAAAAAACAATTTTATAAGAATAAAAAGGGATCCAAACAATAATGGCTGATACCAGCATCCTAGCCGACAAACTTGGAATTGCCAGAGACTACCTCGACGTAACGCAGAAACTGGTCACAATTCCTCAGGACAGAAGAGATAACGCATTGCGACTGATGGGTTATCCCATTGATGATGAAAAGGCTCTGCAAAAAAAAGTAACAGAAGAAGAAAACAGCTTATTTAAAAATATTCTGGATTACGTGCAGGTCATAGTCGATGGAGATCTGCCTTTTATCTATCTCAGAACCAAGGCTGATATAAGAGAGAGTGCATCGATAAGCTGGACACTTGAGTTTGAGGACGGAACCAAAATAAGCGAGGTTCAGCCCTTATATGAGATAGAAATTGCTGACTATAAAACCGTACACGGCACAGAATACGATATAAGACGTTTTATTCTTGACAGAGACATCCCTTACGGCTATCACCATTTCAGCTGTGTAATCACTGACGGCTACAGCATCTTTAATTCTATAACCATGTCCCTTATCAGAACACCTGACAAGGGCTATATTCCTGAAGAATTAAAGCGCGGAGAAAGACTCTGGGGCGTCAGCATTCAGCTGTATGCGCTGCGTTCAAAGCATAACTGGGGAGTCGGGGATTTTGCTGATTTAAGCGAGCTGCTTTCACATATAGCCTCCTGCGGAGGTCAGTTCGTTGGACTTAACCCTCTGCATGCCGGATATCCGGCCAATCCTGATCCTGACAACTGCAGCCCGTATTCTCCATCCTCAAGACAGTGGCTTAATGTTGTATACATCAGTGTTCCTGATGTGCCTGAGTATGTACAGTGCGAAGAAGCCGTGCGCCTGGTGGGCTCCAAAGCCTTTCAGCAGAAGCTGGCCGCACTGAGAAGCCGCGAGTATATAGATTACCGCGGAGTGCTTGAATTAAAGCTGAGTGTGCTGCGCCTTATCTTCTCGAAGATGAAGGTTGATGACAGACGTTCTCTAAGAGGGCGTATGTTTATTGACTTTGTCGAGCAGGGCGGACGTTCGCTGCAGAGCATGGCCACTTTTGATGCCATGCAGGCCTACTTCTATTCTCAGGGAATCAATGCCTGGGGCTGGCCGGCTTTTCCAAAAGAATACCGCGACTGTGATTCACCTTTTGTCGATGTCTGGAGACAGGAACACGCTGATGATGTTCTGTTTTACTGTTATCTTCAGTTCCTGGCAAGAGAGCAGATGGACAATTCCTTTGCCGTAGCCAAGAAAGCCGGCATGGCCATTGGAACATACCGTGATCTCGCTGTTGGTGTAGCCGAAGGCAGCTGCGACGTCTGGAATGATAAAGACGGCGTATACAGAAGAGAAGGCTCGGTAGGCGCACCTCCTGATCCTTTAGGACCTCTGGGTCAGTCCTGGGGACTCGCGCCAATGTCTCCGCACGCTCTCAAACGCGTAGCCTACAAGCCTATGATCGATCTGTACCGCTCCAATATGGAAGCCTGCGGTGCATTGAGAATTGATCATGCGGCAGGTCTGTACCGCTTCTGGTGGCTAAGACAGGGTGAAAGCTCTCAGACCGGTGCCTATGTTTTAAGCAACATGCATGATCTGATAGGTATAATCTGTTTAGAGTCTATGCGTCACAAGACCATGATTATCGCAGAAGATCTGGGAACTATACCTGAAGAGCTGAGAGTCGCTCTGAAGAAAGCCTGTTTCTATTCCTACAAGCTGTTCTTTGGAGAAAGAGCCTTTGACGGCGGATTTATTGATCCAAAATTATACGAGCCTCATGCAATGGCCGCTCTGACTACTCATGACATGGCACCGCTGAAATCATGGTGGTCAGGAGATGATTTAAAACTTTCTAGAAAGCTTGGCGTGTATAATGACGAAGATCTACAAAGACTGACTATAGATCGCATGAACTCCAAGCAGCGCATACTTGACAGTATGCATTACCTGGGATCGATTGGCGATGATGTACCATATAGAGCAGAGGAAACAGAACTTAATCATGCACTAGCTAAAGGGATGCAGGTTCATTTGTCCCGCAGCGCCTGCGCCTTGTACAGCTCTCAGCTGGAGGATTGGACTTTTGTTGACAAGCCAGTCAATGTGCCGGGAACTTTCAGAGAATATCCTAACTGGCGCAGAAAACTTACAAGAGATATTGATGATATTTTTTCAGATAAATTCGTTAAAGAACTTACTGAGGCTATGACTAGAGCCCGTAAAGAATGAATACTACAACTTGGAGAACAATTTAAATGTTAATTGATGATCTTAACAACGCTAAGCTAATCAAGCCTTTTGAAAACCTGGGTCTGCAGCCTCTGGGAGAAGGAAAGGGCTTTGTAATGAGAGCCTGGCTTCCTGGAGCTAAGGCTATTAAAGTATTAAAACTTTCTGACGGCAGCGAATTATTTGATTTAGATTGCGCTTCATCAGACGGTTTGTTTGAAAAGAATTTACCTGATGTAAAGGACTTCTTCCATTATAAATTCAAGGTATCCTATCAGGACAGCGAAGTCGAGGTAATCGATCCTTATCAGTTCAGAGATGAGGCTTATTACGGCTTGAGCACCATGAACGAGTCTCCTGCCAATATCTATAAGACCTTAGGCGCTCAGCTGATTGAGATTAAGGTAGACGGCGTGGTTGTAAAGGGCACCAAGTTTGCTGTATACGCACCATCTGCCACCTGTGTCAGTGTTATCGGCGATTTCAACTTCTGGGACGGCAGACGTCATCCAATGAGCCGTTCAATGATGGGCCACTGGGTTCTGTTTGTTCCAGACCTCGGTGCAGGACAGAGATATAAGTTTGAAATCAAGGATCCTCAGGGCAATCGTCTGCCTCATAAAGCAGATCCTGTCGGCTTCTTCCATGAGCAGTATCCATCCTTTGCATCAATCATTTCCGATCAGACCACCTATCACTGGCACGATCAGAAGTGGCAGAAATCTCAGGTTAACGACAAGCTTGAACAGCCTATGTCCATCTATGAGGTTCACTTAGGCTCCTGGAAGCGCGACAGCAACGGCAACAGCTTAGGCTACAGAGAGCTTGCCAAAGAGCTTTTAGATTATGTTAAACACATGGGCTATACCCACATCGAGCTTATGCCTATCATGGAGCATCCATTCTCAGGCTCCTGGGGCTATCAGCCAACCGGTCTGTTTGCTCCAACCAGCCGCTATGGAAGCATTGATGACTTCAAGTACTTCGTAGACTGCTTCCACCAGGCAGGCATTGGCATTATCTTAGACTGGGTTCCAGCTCACTTCCCTACAGATGCTTTCGGTCTGGCACGCTTTGACGGCACTCCTCTGTATGAGTATGAAGATCCAAGACGCGGCTGGCATCCGGACTGGAACTCTCTGATTTATGACTTCGGCCGTGAAACTGTAAGACGTTTCCTGATTGCTTCTGCTCTTATCTGGCTTGACTACTACCACATCGACGGACTCAGAGTTGATGCCGTAGCCTCCATGCTGTACTGGGATTACTCCAGAAAAGCCGGCGAATGGGTACCTAATGTCGACGGCGGCAACATCAACTATGAGGCAGTAAGCTTCCTGAAGTGGTTCAACGAGGAAGTTTACAAGAATTATCCTCATGCCATGACCATTGCCGAAGAGTCTACCGCCTTTACCGGCGTTTCCCGTCCTACCTTTACCGGCGGTCTGGGCTTCGGCTTCAAGTGGAACATGGGCTGGATGCATGACTCCTTAGAATATATGAGCATTGATCCGTTCTTCCGCAAGTATCACCACGGAGAAATGTCCTTCTCCATGATCTATGCCTACAACGAGAACTTCATTCTGTCTATTTCCCATGACGAAGTTACCCACGGCAAGCATTCACTTCTGTACAAGATGCCAGGCGATGAATGGCAGCAGGCAGCAAATCTGCGCGCCTATCTGACTTATCAGTATGCTCACCCAGGCAAGAAGCTCAACTTTATGGGGTCCGAGTTCGGTCAGGGCAGCGAGTGGAATAACGACAGTCAGCTCGACTGGTGGCTGCTCAAGTATGAGAAGCATCTGAGCATTCAGAAGCTGGTAAAAGATCTGAATGAACTCTATCGCCGCGAGCCAAGCCTGTGGAAGCATGACTATGATCCTGCTGCATTTACCTGGCTTGATGTAAATGATGCCGATCACAGCGTATTTGCAATGATGAGAAGCAATCCAGAAGAGAATGAGGAAATCATCGCTATTTCCAACTTCACTCCAGTGCCTTACATTGCCTACAGACTTGGTGTTCCAAAGCCAGGCAAGTACAGTGTGATCTTCAACTCTGACGACAAGCAGTACTGGGGCAGCGGCTACGGTACAGGCAAAGACGAGTTTGAAGCTTCAAATATCTCCTGGCAGAATCAGTACCATTCAATTGTGCTGGATCTTCCTCCTCTTGCAACTGTCTTTATTAAGAGAGTCAGTGACTCTAACAAGAGTAGCAAGAAAAAATAAAGATAGATTAGCTGGAGTAGTCAGTGAGATATACTGCAAAATCTGATGATGTAAGTCGCCTGCCTCTGGGCGCCAGTTTGAATGATAAGGGCTGTAGCTTCGCAGTTTATGCCCCTCATGCAGATGAGATATACATTCATATCTTCGATAAAGAAGATCATGAAACCTTAAAATTCAGGCTGGGTGAGCGCAAAGGCGGGATCTGGTACGGTTTTGCTGAAGGTATTAAAGCCGGTGACTGCTATGCAATAGAAGCCATAGGACCAGACAGTCCTGCTGAGGGCAACTATTACAAGAGAGGCCGGTTATTGGTTGATCCGTACGCTCAGGCAATATCCAAACCTTTTGTGTTTGATAAAGATCTCTATGAGAATCACTCTGAGCGTTTTATACCAAAGGCAATCATCCACCAAAAACATGATGACTTTGACTGGCAGGATGTGCAGAAGCCTGTTATTCACCGTGCCGGAGTGATTATCTACGAAGCGCACGTGAAAGGCATGACCAAGCTATGTGATCTTATTCCTGAAGAAATAAGAGGCACTTATCTTGGACTTGCTCATCCGGTCGTGATCAATCATCTGAAGAAGCTCGGCATAACTGTAGTTCAGCTTATGCCTGTTTCTGCCTCTATGTCAGAACCTGAGCTTACAGAGAGAGGAATGTCTAACTACTGGGGCTATAACCCGGTATGTTTTATGGCGCCTGATCCGCGTTATGCAGTAGATCCTTTCAAGGTCAAAGATGAATTCCGCACCATGGTCCGTGAGCTGCACCGCAATGGTATCGGTGTGATTATGGATGTGGTCTATAACCATACTGCAGAAGGCGGCTATGGCGGTCCGGTTTTATCTCTGAAGGGACTTGATAACAAGGATTACTACGCTTTTGAGGATAATCCTGACGGAACGCCGAATTATACGCGCTACCGCAATGTCAGCGGGTGCGGAAACTCTTTTAATACCGACAACAAAGCCGGGCTTAATCTGGTAACCGACTCTCTTATCTACTGGCTTGAGGAAATGCAGGTTGACGGCTTCAGATTTGATCTGGGAGTCACTCTGTGCAGAGAGTCTCACGGCAGTCAGCGTTTTGAGTTCGACTGCAACGCAGGCTTCCTGAAGACCTGTTACTGCAATGAGCGCATAAACGGCTCCATCCTGATTGCTGAGCCATGGGATATCGGTCCTGGCGGCTATAGATTAGGCCAGTTCACCTCAGACTGGAGTGAGCAGAATGATCGCTTCAGAGATACAGTCCGCCGCTTCTGGAGAGGCGACAAGGGCAACCTCGGTGATTTTGCCACCAGAGTCATGGGCTCCCGCGATATCTTCCGCAAGGGAATGCGTTCCATCAATGCCAGTGTTAACTATGTTACCTATCATGACGGCTTTACGTTAGAAGATTTGGTTTCCTATAACGGCAAGCACAATGAGGCCAACGGCTACGGCAATACTGACGGAACCAGCGAAAACTTCTCCACCAACTGCGGTGTTGAAGGTCCTTCTGATGATCCAATGGTGCAGAAGTACCGCTGGCAGTTAAAACGCAATCTGATTGCAACCGTGCTGCTCTCTCAGGGCACCCCTCATCTTCTCTACGGTGACGAGTTTTCGAGAACCCAGCAGGGCAATAACAATGCCTACTGCCAGGACAACGAAGTGAACTATATGAAATGGGACTATTCTGAGAAGAATAAGCAGTTCATAGAGTTTATCAGCCGTTTTACCTGGATGAGACGCAATTCCGTGCTTCTGTCAGAACTGGTGCTTGAGGATGACAGCTATCATATCTGGAACAACATCTTCATGGCCAGATGGTATATGCCAAACGGCATACCAATGACCTCTGACCGCTGGAATGATCCTGACAAGAAAGCGATTATGCTGTTTGCCGGCACCGAGGATATCAATACAGGAGAACAGTGGATACTGCTGTTCAACAATACGACAGATGATATCTTCTTCACTCTGCCGGACACACCAGAGGGAAAGAAATGGTCAGTTGCAGGAGACTCTTCAGAGCCTGACGGTGTTCCTGACAAATACTCAAACAGCAACGGACTTGAGTCTGTATGCGCCGGTCACTCTACTAAGATTCTGCTGCTCGTCGATGACGATGCTCCTCCGCTTGGTGAGGTAGTCTCTGAGCTTGATGACATAATCTGGCACAGCAATCGTCCTCAGAATAAGACGCAGGCTTATGCAAAAAGGATCCGCAAGACGGCAACTAAAAAATAAGCTGTAAGCTTTTAATAAGAAAAACCACGCTTAAAATTATAAAGATTTGCAGCGTGGTTTTTTTATCGAAAAATCAGTTCAGAAATGTATT
>DMTG01000320.1 GCA_003477345.1 Succinivibrionaceae bacterium
ATCGATCCTTCAGTAATTTTCTTCCTGTGTGATCGTTTAAAGATGACTCCTGAAGAAGTAAAGGATGTCTTCAACAAGGAATCTGGTCTTAAGGCTTTATCTGGAGTATCTTCAGATATGCGTCCTATTGAGAAGGCCTACTCTGACAAGTCAGACGACAAATGTGTCTTTGCCTTTGAAGCCTTTATCTATCGCTTAGCCAAGTTCATTGCCTCCTACTACATTCCTTTAGGTCATGTAGACGGCATCGTGTTTGCTGGCGGCATTGGCGAGAACAGCGAGCACGTACGCAGAGATGCTTGTGATCTGTTAAAAGAGCCTTTCGGCGTAGAGATTGATAATGACAAGAATAACGATGCTCTGGCCTTTAAAGGCGCAGGTCCATCAGTTATCTCCAAGCCTTCTTCAAAGGTTACAGTAATGATGATCCCTACTAATGAGGAACTTGTCATTGCACGTTCTGCAATGAAGTTTGTAAAGTAGAGTAAATCTGCTGAAAAGAAGAAAAGGGCCTTAGGGCCCTTTTTTTATGCAGTCAGCAGTCATCAATAAAAAAGTCCATGCGGTGAAGCATGGACTTCCTGCTGAAAATAAGTCTAGCGCTTGTTGTTGATGATCACTGTGGAACGGGCCGGCATGGTTAAATGATGGCCAGCGACCAGCTCTTTTATGATGCGGCTTTCAAGCTCAGGAGAGGTTCTGGTGGCACCGTAGCTTCTGACATAGAGCTTTTCTCTTGAGAGCATGTCATATAAGCCTTCAAGGCCTTCACCGTGATCGGTTCTTCTGACGTTTCTGCCGGAAAGCGGGATCAGCAGAGTTTCTTCATGATCTTCACTTGAATCCTTGTCCTCGCAGTCATCCGGCATATAGATGGCAGCCAGCAGTGGGAACAGAATGGATTCCTGATCAATCTTGACCTGTTGTCTGGAGGCATTTACCAGCACGATACTGAAGTTGCTGTCATACAGTCTGCAGAAGCCGAAATAGGCACCGCCTGCAGTTATAAATACCATAGAACCCTGAGTTAGGGCAGGGTTGCTGCGGCGCATGGAGGCAAGCTCGGTCAGGCAGGACTGAATATCAGCACTAGCCGGGCTTACATGATGGTTTTTAAGCGCAATGAACGGAATTAAAGAGCGTGGTCCGATCTCATACTGCTCGATAGCGTCTCCCATCTCGTCGCCCTGATAGAGGCATGGAATTCCGCGCCAGGTGTACAGACAGGCTATGGCAGCCAGATACAGATTGCGATCACCGCCGATAATGTCGTAAAAACGCGGCAGATCCGGATTATCCAGCTGGTTTACAAGACAGATTTTTACCTGCTGGGAAACACCTACAGCATATTCTTCACAGGCACGTCTTAAGTCTTCACCGGTGTACGGAGTAGGATCGCCTGTCAGGTTAACTCCGCCGAAAAAGGCTCTTATTGGACTTATGAAGCCGGTGTAGTTTATCGAACCGTCTACACTGCCGGCAGCATTGAGCGCATAGCGGGCATCAGAGGTGAAATCGCCTATGAGCAGGCATTCCATCTGAGTTTCTCTGGCATGCTCGCAGATACTGCCCAGACGCTTGAGATTATTGCGGCCGACACCGCCGTCTCCTATCTGAGAGGCAGAATCAATAACCCAGCCGTCTACTCCGTAAGGAGCGCGCAGCCATTTCTTTACCGCGCTGTTCATGCCGCCGGATATTGCGTGGCGCACTTCGCGGCTTTCATAGTCAAGCTTTGGCAGGGTAGGACGGTTCTGGCTGTAAAAGGCTTCTCCGTCTGAGGTGAAGGTATAGTACTCTCTGTAAGGGGAGTCCCTGTGATGCAGCGCGCCTTTACCGGTCTTTTCCTGTCTGTCAAACCACGGGTGGTTGTCACCTGTGCTGTTGAAGGTTCCGTGAACCAGAATCTTCACGTCATAGCCTAAAGACAGGGTACGTAAGCGCTTGAGCGCACCGTTTCCTCCGAAATGAGGATCTACCATATCGTAGTCTTCAGTATCGTACTTGTGTACTGAAGGGGCTTTAAATATAGGGGTCAGATAAATGCCGTCACAGCCTAGCTGTCTCAGATACGGAAGCATATCGGCAACGCCGTCGAGATCGCCTCCGCAGTGAACCTCATCGAGATCTTTGTACTCAAATTCCTTGGCTTTGATTGGCTCTTCAGCAGAGTAGTTCTGGCCTTCTATTGAAAAATAACCCCTTGACGAGGCAAATTTGTCAGGGAAGATCTCATAGCAGATAAGATCCGGTGCCCACTGAGGGTGGGAGTTGAACAGCTCAAAGGCAAAGCAGTGCTGCAGCAGCGGACGCTCGCGGGACATGCCCAGCGAACTGTACCAGACAACGTCGATTATTTTCTGCTCGGCATCGAGCAGGGCAATTTTAAAGCAGTAACGCTGGAAATTCGCGCCGTTGTCTACGGTGATAGGAGAAGAGTAGCGATGAATACCAAAGCTGGTTCCGTTGTAGGACATCTCCTTTCTGTCTACAGCATGCTGAGGAAAGGTCACCAGGCTGATTTTCAGTCTTTTGTGATTGGTTCCTCGCACAAAAAGCACAGCAATATTATGATCTGTACCTGGTGCAGTACAGGTATGGAAACACTGGAAAGGCAAGGAAGCCCTTGGAGAGCTGGTATTCTGACGCATGATCTTTTCCGATAACTTTCTATATGTTTTCTATTGTATTCTTAACTGTTTCAAAAATTTGTCCGGCACCTAGGATTTCTGCTCTTTCTTTTGGTGAATGCGGATTGATAATTGTCGATCCGACAGAAACCAGCTGCAGCTTAGGGTTCATTTTTGAAAAAGCCGCACATTCAAGACCTGCATGGATTGCAGTTATCTGGAATTTGCTGCCGGTAACCTTCTTATAGCTCTGCTGCATGGCATCGATAAGTGAGTTCTTGTCAGGTGATTCCCAGCAGAAATGTCTTGAATCAATTTCGGTTTCTGTATTGTCAAGCAGATAGGCGGTAGCATTGATTCTGTCAATGATATCGTCAAGATTATCCTCTTTTAAGGAGCGAGGCATTAATCCTAAGACTATTTTGCCGTCAAAACTTCTTATGGTTCCTAAATTGCAGGAGGTTTCAACAATTGACGGATCAATATCGAACATTCTTGAAGGGCCGAGCGGCAGTGCTCTTATTAGCTCGATAAGGCTTAAGCTGTCTGCGTAGGATAAAGCCTGGGCACAGGAGGCTGAAACAATTTCAAGCTTCATGTTCGGATCGGTTGCCTTGTAGACATTGCGGTATTTTTCAAAAGACTTTTTAAAGGCTTCTGTGAATCTGCCGGTTTCATCCTTTGGACAGCAGACAGTGCAGACAGTTTCTGAAGGAATGGAGTTTCTGACCTGACCGCCATTAATATCCTGAATAAAGAAATCACACTCATCAGAAATCTCGTTGAGAATCGCTGCCATGACGCTGATGGCGTTGGCGTGTCCCTTGTTGATGTCTGAACCGCTGTGGCCGCCTGACAGGTCTGAAAGCCTGAGGCTTAAGGCATCGCAGCCGTCGGCTAATACTCTTTCAAAGCTGAAATTGATAGTAACTTCTGCAGAGCCTGCGCAGCTGACAAACAGCTTGCCGTTGTCTTCTGAATCCAGATTGATAAGGTAGTCGGCATCAAGATACTTTTTATCGAGGCTGCCGGCGCCTTTCATGGTGGTTTCCTCTTCTACGGTGAAGATGGCTCTCAGAGGACCGTGACTTAGATTTTTGTCTTCAAGTATGGCAAGAATTGTGGCAACCCCTAACCCGTCATCGGCACCTAAGGTGGTCCCGTGAGCCCTGACCCAGCCGTCTTCTACATAGGCATCGATGGGATCATTTTTAAAATCGTGGGTAACTCCGGCAGCTGCAACCGGCACCATGTCGATATGAGCCTGCAGAATAACTGAAGGAGTGTTTTCTCGGCCTTTGGTGGCAGGGGATTCAATGATTACGTTGTTTACTGCATCTTTGGTACAGGAAAGACCATTCTGTCTGGCAAATTCTACCAGATGATCGGCAATTCTGCCCTCATAGCCTGACGGTCTTGGAATAGAAAGAATTTTACTGAAGTGGGACCAAATAGCTTGCGGTTCTAAACTGTCTATTGCACTCATGAAGCTCTCTTTATATTTTTTTTATAGAAGTGATCTGAACTTTGTCTGAAGTTTTGGATTTTGCAAGATAAATTATTCTGATAAAGGTTTCGATTTCCGGATCACAGTCTTTTAATCCGAGAACCTGATTGTAATGATTGTGATCTTTTAAAAAGGCGCTAACCATTTTTCTTTGTTCGTTAAGATCCTGCCCTGAAAGCAAATCTATATCATTAGGAGATGACATGCCTGATGTTCCCTTTTATAGCTTATTTAAAACGATTGATATTATAGCCCAAAATAGTGCGTGGTTTTGGAATATTGAAATATTGAAAAAAATAGTTTATTGAAAAATTTATTGTTAAGAAAAATCAGATAAATAGCCAGAGTCTGTGAGCAGTTTTTTTTGATGCCTGCAGATAAAAAATGAATTTTTTTTAGATTCGTCATAAAGCAGGCATCAGTATATTGATTTTTGCGCTCGCTTTCCTAATAAAAAGATGCTGTGGCCAGCGTGATGAATACAAGTGAGATTACAACCGACGAAGGAATAAGGCTGGCTGAGTGTCTTACGTATTCGGTTAGATTTCTTAAGGTAAGCACGGTATTTATCGTTGATACCGGGGCAAAGGCCAGCACTACCAGCAGCATACGCACTTCTCTGTCGTACGGCAGAAGCAGTGAGAGTCCTGCTAAAAGAGCGGCTACCAGGTAGCGAAGCACAATCAGCTTGGTAAATATTCCGAGATCGTCCCTGTTTAAGGAAAAGCTGAGATTGCTGCCGATAACCAGCATGCACAGAAAAAGATTGGCTTTGCCGATGGCTGAGAGTGGAAAGTCCAGAAACTTTGGTATTTCGAGACTCAAAGCAGACAGACTGATGGCAATCAGGTAGGCATAGGTAGGAAATGATTTGGAGAGCTCACGTAAAATCATTCTGGCATTTACTTTATTGTCGCCTGCGTATTCAGGATTACACACGAGAGCGATGCAGTAAGAGCCGCCGAAGATAAAAAGC
>DMTG01000115.1 GCA_003477345.1 Succinivibrionaceae bacterium
TCCAGAACTTACTCTGGCAACAGCAGTTTTTATGAATTCCTCTGAGTAATGTTTTTTACGTGTCATTTTCTATCCTCACTTTGTATTTTAATATGGGATAAAAAATTCCGCTAACTGATCCTTACTTCATAATTCTCAAGGATGAGATCGGCTATTTTTAATGCGGTGGGATTACGTTTGATTTTTGCCATTTTAAACTCCATTAAGTCGTAAATATTATCAGACTTAATGGGGGGTAACACAGTTTAGACGTAACTCTCAAAAAATTCACGCCTTTTTTCTATAATATCTTGAATAGCATCTTCTATTTCTATATTTTTTAATGTTTCAGGATCACAATACCTTGTATACAATATGTATACAATGAAAAATAATTCTTCTAACGTGCGCTCTCTCAATCTTCGTTTACATTTTTGCTTGTCTTTTGTCAATCCCCAACCTGCATAAAAGGGGATTCCATAAGTGATTACTTCTTTTTTACAAAATAAAGCTTCCAAACCTAACTGAGATGTACATACATATACCTTATCAATATTTTTTAAAAGTGAAATAGGATTGATTTTCTCATTGTATATAATTACTCTATTATCGCTTTTTGTCTCAGAATAGTAACCACTTACCTTGCTAAATCCTAAATCAACAGAAACAGGATGTGTTTTTACAATAATGTCAGCATCAGGGTTTTCTTTTATTGCATCAGAAAGCATTATCTCAAAGGTGTCATCATTTGCACCTCCTTTGAGAATGCTCATGTCTCCTTTTACCTGATCAACAACTAAAACTTTCTTTTTATGTATTCCTAAATTCACTTCTGTAAGTGGTTGATCATTGTATTTTGTTATAAAATTATCTAGAATTAATCCAATGCATTTTTTCGCTCTATTTCGTTCATCATTACTTACATCATAACTGTTTAATAACATTTCTAATCTAGTTTTATACCTAGCGTCGTAATACGGAGCAAAATCATCTATCATATACGAATAACTTTGAGAAAATTGATGATTCTTTCCAGGATTAGCTAAAGATATTCTGCTGATGAGGCCAAGCTCGGCAAACGAAAATTTTTTCGATTTGTCAATAAGTAAGTTTTTTAATAAATCTGTATTTTCTGGAGATAATGCTGTTCCCCAAAATATATAACGGTCAGCGTATTTATAAATACCATCTTTAATGAAAAAACAATTACTAAATAAACATTCTATTGATTTAATAACATGTTGATAATCAACTTGATATGAAGAAAAAGCAACTATTTCGTTTAATTTCATATTAGTCATAAGATTATCAAAAGGAATTATGTCTTTGTTTTGCTCTCGTTCAATCAGAAGATCAATCAAATATGTTAGAACAAATAAATTCTGTCTCCTTAATTTTAATGAGTTAATTTCATTTTTTAATTCAGTAATTTCCCTTTTTAAAGATTTATACAATCTGCATACTTGGTTCAGTTTATCCATATATTTTCCTTACAATGCATTTTATCTATTAATTTGCAGAAAGATGTATCCAAATATCATAATTCACTCGATTATTGTATGGAACAGGGTGCAAGTAGTGGAATAATTAATCCCAATATTTTTATCTTAAAATCAGAACAAAACGTTGTTCCTATATTGATAGGGTGACCTCATCCCTACAGCTGAATGTGGTCTGAAGCCATTATAATAAGAAATCCATTTCCTGATTACTTTTATTCCCTCATTTCGTGATGAGAATGTCTCTAAAATAGGCAGGCATTCTCTTTTAAGAGTTGCCCAGAATGATTCAGCCAGAGCATTGTCCCAGCATTGGCCTTTACGACTCATTGAGCATTTAAAGCCCGTTGCCTGAAGCAGCTCCTGAAATTTATGAGTAAGTGTCAGTTATTCGTCTCCTGACACTAATCTACTGATTTTATAAAATTTTTCTTACAAAAATCATGTTTTTTGTAAGAGGTTTTATAGAAAATGTCAGTTTTTAGCCAGGAACTTACCCAATCCATAATAAAAGACTTCACCACAACTAAGCTTTGTACCTACCAGATAGCTCAGAAATACCGACTTAATCAGCGATCGATTAAATCTGTCATCATAAAAAACATAGGAGTTGATGTTTTTAGGATAAAAGAGCATCTTGCCTATGACAATCTCATCAGTGAGATACGGCAGAGACTTGAGACCAATGATTCTGCCGGGCAGATAGCTTTAGATCTTGGCTTAAGCCGATCTACCTGTTTTGCGATAATAAAAAAAATTACTGATGCTTCCGAAAAAAGCGCACTGGATGCAGATTTACAGTTAATTCCTGACGATAACGAAGTCTGCCAGAAAAATTCAGACTCACCGCAGGCTTCTACTGAACCAGAAAAAGTCCCTCCGCAGAATCAGAATTCATCCCCGAAGATTATTCAGATTGAGAATAAAGATTCCCCCAGAGCCGCTTCATTGCCTGCCCCTTATTATCACAGGAACTATCCATACTACAGAAGACGCCCCTATAGAAACTTCAGCGGAGATCTTGATAATTCCAGGCGAATGATAAGCGTGAATATAAATGGCTTTTTTATCAGGTTTGATTCCAGTCAGAAAGGAGCCAATGAACTTTTAAACAAAATAATAGCAGTAATAACGGAGCAGTAATTATGGCATTACTTTCATCAACGGGCAGAATCTTTCTGGTGCTGGAGCCGGTATCGGGACGTCTGGGGCTGCCGAGGCTGCTGGCCAGACTTTCCTCAAACTCCTTCAATATTCACTGGGACGGTGAGGAGGAAATCACTCTTATAACCACGAATCAGCGTAGAAACAGGCTCAAAATCCTCCATATAGATTCTGTAGGCTGCGATTTGACAACCAGAATGCTTAATCACGGCACCTTCAAGGTTCTGTTTGCAGACGGCTGTATTCCCAGGAACCTGACCCGCGGAGATTTAGAACGTCTGTTTGTAGATGGCACGCTGGAAGGCGGATACCAGAACGCTCTTAGTGAAGAGCTTTTAAAAAAGCGGACACAGCTCAAATATTAAAGTAAAAAACAGTAGTTCATTTTATTGTTTAATATAGATAATATGCTATAATTAGACTAAACGCAGATGCTATATTTTTTTTTACTTTGTTCTGATGCTTTTTTATGTCAAATCCGACTCCTGATACGATTGAAGGCTTTCCTTCAGATAACCCTCGGGCCCGCCTGTATCTGTGCAGGCGCAAAGGCCGCAGCGATATTCTCTATGTCGTTGAGAGCAGCTATATCTATGAGAGAAAATTAAAAAAGACCAGAACCTATACCAGATACTTAGGCCGGGTAGTCAACGGGGTTTACTATACCCTTGAAGAATACAAAAAGAACTTTACCAGAAATGGTAAAATTAGAGCCGTACCTAAGGATGCCGCACTGCCCAGGTCAAGAGCCAGACCTACAGTTCACAGGAAAGAGAAGAGCCTGATTGACAGAGCACTAATAAAAGATCTTCCTGACGATCTGTTCCTGCAGTTCATGCAGAGAGGAAGTCATCTTTATGTAATAAAGCGCGAATACTACATTCAGGACGGCAGGCGCAGAGAAAAGCGCACCTATATCGGTCAGGTCAGAAACAACAGGTTTTACACGATGGAAGAATA
>DMTG01000019.1 GCA_003477345.1 Succinivibrionaceae bacterium
TTTTAATTTTTTTCAAAAAAAATACTATCTTATTGATTTGGCTAGATTTTATAATTAAGCTTTTCCCAAATCAAATCCATCTCTTTAATAAATTTCTGTGAATAAACCTAATTTATACGAAAAGACATCTTGAAAATTTTCATTAAACATAGCTAAATTAAATTCATAAGCTTTAATATTCAAAGTAATAACACCGATATTTTAGAGATAGTTATGTCTATAGAGCAGGATTTATTTGATTTTTGTAAAGATATTTTTCCTATCTGCCGCAGCATAACCGGACCAGGCGTACGTTCTACGCTACAGAAGATAAAATACATCCTGCCGAACCTTGAAATTCACTCTGTCAAAAGCGGCACCAAGGTCTTTGACTGGACCGTACCAAAAGAATGGATAATTCGCGATGCCTATATAGAGCATGAGTCAGGCACAAGATTTGCTGAATTCAAAAAATGTAATCTGCATGTTTTAGGCTATTCTGCTCCTGCAAACAGATTCCTTTCTCTTGATGAACTAAAACGGTACATCTACACCATACCAGGCAATCCAGATGCAATTCCATATGTCACCTCCTACTATAAAGAGCGTTACGGCTTCTGTATGTCAGAAAACGATAAAAATGCGCTGCCTGAAGGACGCTACCATATAGTCATAGACAGTGAACTTACAGATGGATGCTTAAACTATGCCGAGCTTTTTATTAAGGGAAAAAGCCAGAAGGAAATTCTGCTTTCTACCTATATCTGTCATCCTTCCATGGCCAATGACAATACATCAGGAATAAGCCTGGCAACTTACCTTGGAAAATGGCTCAGCTGTAAAAAAGATCTTAGATACAGCTACCGAGTGATCTTCATTCCAGAAACAATAGGTTCAATTACTTATTTAAGCCTGAATTTAGCTGCTTTAAAGAAAAATTTAATTGCTGGATTTGTTTTAAGCTGTGTTGGTGATAATAGAGCTTTTTCTATAACACATTCCCGCTATGGCAACACTCTTGCTGATAAAGCGGCATTTGCAGTTTTAAAAAATAAACCAAATTTTCAAAATTACAATTTTCTTCACAGGGGTTCTGATGAAAGACAGTTTTCTGCTCCTGGAGTAGATCTTCCTGTGTGCACAATCAGCAGAAGCAAGTATGGTGGGTATCCTGAATACCACACATCAAAAGACGATATGTCAGTGATCTCACCAGAAGGATTAAAAGGCTCTTTTGATGCGCTAACTGAATGTATTGATGCACTAGAACACAACCACTACTACCAAACCACCTGTCTTTGCGAACCACAGCTCGGAAGACGCGGTTTATACGCAACTTTAAGTACCCAAAGCAGCTATACAGACGAAAGAGTTATATCAAATGTGATTGCGTACAGCGATGGCAACAACGACTTATTTGATTTATGCAGAATACAGAACTGTCATCCGAAGGAGCTTATTCACTATATAAACATCCTTTTAGAGCAAGGTATTCTGACATTTTAGGATAAAGACTAATGAGCTGCAGATTTACAGATGAATTCGAAAAGCAGATAAGTGCTTTAGGTATTGAAAAAGGTTCTAATGTGCTTATTTCATCCGATCTTTCTGCCATGCTTTTTGCGGCGGTAAGAGACGGCTCTGTAAATTTAAAGGCAGGAAAGGTCGCTCAGGACAAGTTTTTAAATGACTTCATAGAATGCCTGCAGCATCTTGTTGGCAGCAGTGGTACTCTGCTGGTACCTGCCTTTACCTGGGAATACTGCAAAGGAATTCCTTTTGATATCAAAAAAAGCCCTTCTAAGGTTGGCAGTCTTGGCAACTGGATAATAAAGAACAGACCAGATTTTCTTCGTACAAAGCATGCTCTTTACTCTTTTATGGTCTGGGGAGCTAACCAAGATTATCTTGTGTCACTTGAAAATAGAGATTCCTTCAGTGAAGATTCACCTTTTGGCTTTCTGCATAGGAATCGGGGATATTCGCTCGGGATAAATATCAGCCTGCCAAACAGTTTTACCTTTATTCACTATGTAGAAGAGTGCATAAAAGTACCCTACCGCTATCTCAAAGAATTCAAAGGTGAATATACAGATAAAAGCGGCGTAACGACAGAGCGTATCTATTCCATGTTTGTAAGAGATCTTGCGCTTAAACATCATCTACTTCTCAATAAGGATTTTTTCATAGAAACAGGAGCTCTGAAAGAGCACTTCTGGAACCATCAGCACATACTGCTTATGGATCTTGCAGAATGTTTCGAGTTTTCCAAACGAGATCTGCTCAGCAATAATGGTTCTAACATAGTAAGTTTTGATAATTATGTTTTAAATTGGGAGAAAGGACCTACCCATTCTGATCATTTAGTTTAGCTTCCAGGAGTAACAGATGAAAAAAGAGCTTTGTTATCCTTTTGATCCTGCATATCTGCTGGCTGCCAAAAAACAGCTAAAAAGACAGCTTATAGAAGAGCTGAAATTAAAGGATAACGGTTCTTTATTAAAGGCACAGCCATGTAAAATTGCTATTTTAGGCGGTGCCACCACTGACAACATCGCAAAAATGCTGGAACTGTTTCTCCTAAATTACGGTATTGTTCCTGAAATTTATGAATCAGCTTTCAGCAGATTTTACGAAGAAGCTGTGTTTGAAAATCCAAAGCTTGAAGCATTCTCTCCGGATTTAATCTGGATCTGTACTACATCTAGAAATCTGCAGCAGCTGCCTGCTATAAACGCCTCTGATAAAGACTGCCTTACATTACTTGAGCAGGAATATCAGAAGTTTGAAAATATCTGGAAAACACTTTCAAAAAAGTATAAATGCACTGTTATTCAGAATAATTTTGAGCCTCCTTTATATCGCTATCTTGGCAATCGAGACAGCTGGGATATGCGCGGGGCAGTAAACTTCATCTCAAGGCTGAATCTTAAATTAGCTGATTATGTAAGAGAACACGATAATTTTTACTTATGCGACATAAATTATCTGGCTGCAGATTTTGGCCTAAAGCAGTGGCTCAATCCATTCTACTGGCACATGTACAAGTATGCCCTGGCAATCGAAGCAATTCCAGCTTTGGCTTTTAACACAGCCAATATCATAAAATCACTGAAAGGCAGAAATCATAAAGGGCTGGTATTAGATTTAGATAACACCTTATGGGGCGGAGTTATCGGCGACGATGGCGTAGACGGTATAAAACTGGGAACCGAAGAGCCTGCCGGCCGAGCCTTTTATGAATTTCAGGGTTACCTGAAAAAACTAAGTGATCTTGGTTTAGTTCTGGCTGTCGATTCCAAAAATGAACTAGACAACGCCTTAGCAGGCATTTCTCATCCCGACAGTCTCTTAAAGCGCGATGATTTTGCTGTCATTAAAGCCAACTGGGATAGAAAAGACAGCAATTTTATCGAAATTGCCAGAGAGCTTAACCTGCTGCCTCAGAGCCTGCTGTTTATAGATGACAATCCCGCAGAAAGAGCAATTATTGAAGAAAATATTACTTCTGTAACTGCTCCCCCTATCAAAGAAAGCTTTCGCTATCCTGAATTTATAGACAGAGGCGGTTATTTTGAAATTACTACCCTCTCAGAGGACGATTTAAAGCGTAAAAGCATGTATCAGGAAAATGCGCAGCGCTCTATGTTAAGAGAGCAGTGCTCTAACTATGAAGACTATCTAAAATCACTTGAAATGATAGCCGAGATCGACTGTTTTAAAGATATTTACCTTGAAAGAATTACTCAGCTTATAAACAAAAGCAACCAGTTCAATCTCACGACGCTTAGACTTACAGAAAAACAGATAAAAGATATATCTGCTGCACCAGATTACATAACCTTATATGCGCGCCTTTCCGACCGTTTCGGCGATAACGGGCTAGTCTGTGTGCTAATAGCAAAAATTCAAAGCTCTGAATGCAGCATAATTGATTTTGTAATGAGCTGCAGAGTATTAAAACGAGATCTTGAAAAAGCCATACTTGACCGTCTTGTTGAAGAGTGCCAGAAAAATAACATAACGCGCATTACTGGTAAATTTATTCCGAGCGGCAAAAATTCCATAGTAAAAGATCTTTATAAAACTCTAGGCTTTGAACTAGAAAAATCAGAAAACGACTCTACCTTCTGGAAGCTAGACCTTACCTGCTACTCAAAAAGAAATCAGGTAATCAAAATAAAGGCAAATTCATGACAGTTTTTTCGTCTCTTCACCATCTTGGTATCGCTACTGCCGACATTGAAGAAACCGTTATATGGTTAAAGGATAATTTCGAGGTAACCGAAGTCGGAAACAAAATTTTCGACCCGCTGCAGAATGCTTATTTATGCATGGTAAAACTCGATGACGGCACCAAAATTGAGCTAATTTCTGGTGATATTGTTCAAAAATTCGTGTCTCGCAACGTACTGCTTTACCATTCCTGCTGGCTGACAGATAACATAAACAGTGCGGTAGAAGAACTGAAGAAACAGGGAGCATTTCCTGTATCAAAACCCAAACCTGCCATATTATTCAATGGCAGAATGGTTTGCTTTATGCAGACAAAAATCGGGCTTGTAGAGCTTTTAGAAAAGTAGATAGTTTACAAACAGGATATTACTAAAATGGAAAAAACAGAAATATACTCAAAACTCAGCGATATTTTCAGACTGGTTTTTGATGATGACAGCATTACGATTGATGAACATACATCAAGAAGCAGTATTCCCTCCTGGGATTCTCTTGAACACGTTAACCTGCTGATGGCTATTGAAAATAAATTTAATATCAGATTCGATATCGAAGAAGCTGCAGAAATTCAGAACGTATCTCAAATCGTAGAATATATTGTTAAAAATCAATGATAATTAAGACCTCACTTTAGATTGTAAACTGCTATAAGTTTCTTATTAGAAACTTATAATGAAAAGTGAGGATCCGTATGATTTTATATAACTGCTCATCAATCAACAGACAAGAATATTTTTTATTGATTTAGTGTTCTATTTTACATTTGGTCCGTTTGATATGGCTTTAAAATCAAACAGATTTTTATCCAGCAGGTGAGATGGAGCTACATTTTTCAGGGATTTGAAAATTATATCTACCCTTTTTGGATAATCCCTGTCCCACTGGCGCAGTAATTTTGCAATATGGGCTCTTTCCTGATTTTCACCCCAGCCGCACAGTCCCTTTGGAAAAAGTGGATACTGCTTTAGATCACTTAGTGTTTTTATATCTCTTTCTCTGCAGTAGATAAGCGGTCTTATAACAGTAAGATCATCTGTATCAGTTCTTAGCACTGGAGGCATGGCCTTCAGCATGCCTGAATAAAACATGTTTAAAAACAGAGTGCAGATGGCATCATCCTTGTGATGGCCTAAGGCCAGCTTATTAGCTCCGATTTCTCTTGCAAAGGCGTAAAGATTGCCTCTGCGCAGGCGTGAACACATTGAGCAGTACGGCTTGCCTTCAGGCACCTTTTCTTTGCATAAATCAAATATAGGCTTTCTGACAATATAATATTTAAGCCCCACCCTTTTTAGATGATCTTCTAGAAGATGAGTAGGACAATTTGGAAAACCTGAATCTATATGCACCGGAATCAGTTCAAAATTAACTGGAGCAGAACGCTTTAAGGACAGCAGAATATCTAACAGCGCATAGCTGTCTTTACCGCCTGACATACAGACAAGAATCCTGTCGCCCTCTTCAATCATTCCATAATCGCCTATGGCATGGCCAACCTTGCGACGCAGGCGTTTGTAAAGCTTGTCTGCTTTATATTTTTCCTGCTTGTTTTCAATATTGAAATACGGGCTTACCGTTCTGCCATAGGCATCAGCCGCAGGCGGCAGAGAGAAATCATTTTCCATAGTGCGATCTTAAGTTTATTGCCAAAATTACTGCTTATTGTGTACAAAGAGGTATAAGTATACAAACAGAAAAATTGATTGCAATAGCTAAAAAAATAAAAAAAGAGACAAAATAACAGTGACTGATTTTGACATTTTATCAGTCACTCTTGTTGTGCTATCTGGTTCTCTCTGAAGTAGGAATGCGCCTGATTACGCTTTTTGGAGTTGTTACAGCAACGTCACAGTCCAGCTCATCTATAACCTTTTCACAGATATTGCCAAGTACTGCAACGGCAAGTCCTTTATGAGCACTGGTACCTAAGAATAAAGCTGTAGGTTTCAGCTCCCTGCAGATTTCAGGAATAATTTCATCAGGCAGACCTTCTCTTATGTGACAGTTGTCTGCTGGTATTTTATGTCTGGCACCGAATGCCAGAACGGTTTTCACCGCATCTCTTATAACTTCATCACCGACAATTTCAGGCACGAAACCTGGCAGATCAATTGATACCGGCGGCAGTACCGGAGGCACGGCATTGATAAGATGAATCTGGCACTTGGTAAAGCGGGCCAGCTGCTGCGCTTCTCTTAAGATCCTTACATTCAGAAGCAGCTGAGAGTTATCAGCAGGATCGGACATATCCAGAGCCACAGCAATTACTCCGGTAGGCTTCCACATATGATCCTGCGCTACATAGACAGGAACCGGCGAGTGGCGCAGGAGCTGCCAGTCCAGCGGCGTAAAAATTACTGAATCGAGCATTCCGTGTACATCAGCAGATTTTATAATGAGGTCGCAGGCCTTATCTTTGGCTATAGCTGTTATAGTCTTGCCTATCGACTTAGACCAGACAACTTCCTGCTCGACATCATAGCCCATGGCATGAATGCGCAGATAGGCATCCAGCCAGTTGCGATGCTTCTCAATTACACTGTTCTGAAGTGAATTTTCCTGCTCAATTGAGAGTACAGAAGTCAAATCCCAGGAAAAATCATATACCGGCATAACTGCGGTAATTTTTATATTCTGTCCTTGAGTATCAGTATTTTTTGACGAAAGTTCCCTGGCGTAACGAGATACAGCCAGTGCACGCTCCAGCGCAGGCTGCCTCATCTGTCTTGGCTCAATAACAACTAAAATATGCTGAAACTCTTTCATTTTTGCAATTACTTGAATCTATAAGATTCAAGATCTCCTGTGCTGTGTTTTATATAAAAAAATACTGTGTACTTTTATAAAGATAGTAGATGCTACAGCGTCTATTAGTCAAGAATATAGTAGAACAATTGAGAGGCAATCTATAGATATAGAAAGAATATTTTTAATGTTGCGTGTTTCTAAAAGATATCAGCTTCACTATCATAACGATAAATTAGATTTATCAAAATCTAAACATTCTTATTTTTCAACTGATTATTTTAGATAATCATAAGGCTTTATATTTGGTAATTACGCGTTTTTCATGATCAGCGTTAAACACACAGGCAAGTCTTATAAGTTCGCGACCGTTGAGATTCTCTCTGCCATAATCAC
>DMTG01000282.1 GCA_003477345.1 Succinivibrionaceae bacterium
AATTATCTAAAAATATAAAATTAACTACTTAGCGTCTATTGATGTATAATCTGCACATTGCAAAAAACGCATATAAATAGGACCACTGCTAATCAGAGCGTTGACATATAGCCTGAAGGTAGCAGTCGGGAGAAAAAAATAATCAGCAGAGATCAGGCTGCATAAATCAGCTAAGACAAAGAAATCATATTCAGGACGACCTGTAATTTTGCCAGAGCAGCCTTGATACTTTGACACGTAACGTTTCTATGACTGAGAAAAATAAAATAACTACTGCATTATCCCCAGATCTGAACGAGATCTTAAAGAAAAACAAAGAGCAGGTGAAAAAATCAGGACAGGCCAGACTAGTGCTAAACAAAGATCAGCACAATATTGCAAGATCCGCCCTGTCACCACATGCGCTGAAAGTAATCGACGGTCTGACCAAAGCCGGTTTCAAAGCCTATCTGGTAGGCGGCTGCATCAGAGATCTGCTGACAGGAAAATCCCCCAAGGATTTTGACGTATCTACAAATGCGACTCCAGAACAGGTGCGCAGAGTTTTTTCCAACTCCAGAATCATCGGCAGACGCTTCAAGATTGTCCACGTCGTCTACGGCAAGGATATTATTGAGGTAACCACCTTCCGCAGCAGCAAGCAGATCCCAGCCAAGCGCCAGAGTGACGGCAGCGGCATGCTGGTACGCGACAATGTTTACGGCAGAAATATTCAGGAAGATGCCGAACGCAGAGATTTCACAATTAATGCCATCTACTATGATGTCAAAAAAAATGAGCTGCTGGATTTCCATGGCGGTCTTTACGATCTCTGCCACGGGACCATCGACATCATCGGCGATCCGGCTGTACGCTACGCCGAAGATCCTGTCAGGATGATCAGAGCTCTGAGATTCAGCGCAAAACTTGGTTTCAAGATGTCCAGAAGGACAGCCGCCCCGATAAAAGAAATGGGAATCAATCTAAACCAGGTATCAAATGCAAGACTGTTTGAAGAAGTAAACAAGCTTTTCTTAACCGGTCACGGTCTTGAGAGTTTCAAGATTTTAAACAGATACGGTGTATTTGAAATTCTGTTCCCGGGATATAGAAACTTCGGCAACAATCCTATTGTGTCTGAATTCATAGAATACGCACTGGCAAGTTCTGATGAGCGTTTCCAGCAGGACAAGCGCAATATGCCGCATTTCCTGTATGCGGTCATGCTCTGGTCCATCTTCCAGGAAAGAGTGTTCAGTCTGCAGCAGTCCAACGACAGCAGGATCACTCCTATATCTGTAAGACGCATAGCAGAAAGAGCCTTTTCTGAGGTAATAGAAGAGCAGAATCTGGTAACCGCCATTCCGATGAGCAGCTATATCAGCATGAAGAATACCTGGACCCTGCAGCTTCTGCTTACGGACATCTCAGAAGAGGACAAATGCGCTGCACTGGCTTCAAAAAGCTATTTCAGAGGAGCCTTTGACTTCTTTAAATTAAGATCGCGCTTTGAGCCGTACCTTACCCGCTTTGTAGAGTTCTGGCAGCCGTACTACAACGAAAGCTCCAGACAGGCAGAGCTTTCCAAAGCCAAAAAGGAAGAAAAGGAACAGTCAAGATTCTCTAAAAAAGATAAAGCTGTCAAAGCCAGAACGGGCAGAGACAGTTCCTCAGGCTTTGAAAGTGAAGATGCTGCCGAAAAGAATGACCGCCTTGCCAGAGCCAGAGCCTGGAGAATTTCCATGAATCTGGAACCATAGATATGCAGGCTATTGTATCTCTGGGGTCGAATTTAGGCGACAGATGCGCAAATATTGAAGAGGCACTGAAAACCCTTTTTAATACTGAAGGTATAAAAGAGATTAAAACCTCTTCTCTTTATGAGACCCTGCCTGTCGGCTATGCTGATCAGCCAGACTTCATAAATGCCGCGTGTCTTGTTGAAACACAGCTGTCCGCCCTTGATTTTCTGCATGTGCTTTTGAATATAGAGCAGCAGTTTAAAAGAGAAAGGCTGTTTAAAAACGGACCGCGCACTCTGGATATGGATCTGATTGCCTACGGCTGCGAAATCAGTGAGACGCAGGAACTGATACTTCCGCATCCCCGCATGCATGAGAGAGCCTTTGTGCTGATTCCTTTGTCTGAAATTGCACCTGATTTCAAAATAGCCAGGCACAACAGGACAGTGAGCGAGCTTTTAGGTCTGCTTGATAAAGAAGAACTTAACAAAGTTAAAAAATATCTTAAAAATGAATAATACCAGCCAGAACAATATCAAACTGATAGTAGGTCTAGGCAACCCTGATGCCCAGTATCAGCATACCAGGCACAACATGGGTGTAGATCTCTTAGAAAAACTTGCTGATGATAACCGGATCTACCTCAATCCTGAAAGCAAGTTTCTGGGGATCACCGGCAGAGGCACCATCGAAGATCAGGATGTAAGACTGCTCTTTCCTACTACCTACATGAATGAAAGCGGCCGCAGCGTAAGCGCAGTCTGCACTTTCTACAGAATAAAGCCAGAAGAGATACTGGTGCTGCATGACGATCTCGATCTGCTTCCAGGGCAGATAAGATTCAAATTCGGAGGCGGACTTGCAGGACATAACGGACTTAAAAGCATCTGCTCGTGCCTTGGCAACAGTCAGAACTTCTACCGTCTGCGTATCGGAATCGGCAAACCTCCTTCAAGAGAGGTCATTAACTGGGTTTTAGGCAGACCTGCTGCTTCAGAGAGGGACTGCATCGAGGCTGCTATGGATGCTGCCATCAGAGGAATTTATACTTTTTTCAGCAGAGGGGCGCAGGCCGCCACTAATGAAATCAACGGATTCAAGATCACGGAGAATAAATAAAAATGGGATTCAACTGCGGAATTGTCGGTCTGCCAAATGTTGGCAAATCAACTCTTTTTAATGCTCTAACCAAAGCAGGAATAGCAGCAGAAAATTTCCCTTTCTGCACTATTGAACCAAATACAGGTATTGTTCCTGTGCCAGATCCTCGCCTGGATAAAATTGCCGAGATAGTTCACCCGGCTAAAATTGTACCGGCTGCCATGGAGTTTGTTGACATTGCAGGTCTGGTTAAAGGCGCCTCCAAAGGTGAAGGCTTAGGCAACCAGTTTCTGATGAATATTCGTGAAACCGATGCTATCGCTCACGTAGTCCGCT
>DMTG01000281.1 GCA_003477345.1 Succinivibrionaceae bacterium
TCCTTCTTAACTTCAGGGCCGTGTGTCAGAGCATCGTAGAGCTCAAACAGTGCCGCAATGGCTGACAGCAGAAAACCGACGCCCAGCACCGAGTACATGATCTGCATGGAAATGCCCATGGCAGGTGAGGTCTGGGTGGCCGAACCTGCGATCATGCCAAAGGAGCTTACGAAAAAGACCGCGGTTATCAGCAGAGCCAGCAGGCAGCGGAAGGCGTTGAGCCATTTGTCAGCATTCTCGCCTAGGTAGTTGTCGATAATATCGATGCGTACCAGCTGTTTTGAGGATATTGCCAGATTCATGCCCATCAGTGTAAGTGTCACGTAGAGATAGCGCGACAGTTCTTCAGACCACGGAATTGAGTAGAACACCAGATAACGGGTGGCAGTCTGCACAAAAATCACTGTCATCATGACAATCATGCACAGCCCGATTAGGGTTCTCACCGCCACCTGGATGCGATTGAATATAGCGCGCAGGCACTCCATGACACTTCTCCTTTATTACTTGGATAATGCGCTTATCTTGTCAGCCATTTCCCTGAAATCTGCGCCGTAGCGGTCACGGACTGACTGTGTCTTCTCGATGAAACCGGCCTTGTCTGGATAGGTAACCTTCATGCCTTTAGACTCAAGATTGGAGATGGCTTCCTTGTCCATCTTTCTTGAGAGTGCGCGCTCATCAACAGAGGCCTGAGCCATGGCTTCATTTAAAATCTTCTGATCTTCAGGCTTTAAGGCATTCCAGACCTTAGGTGCAAAGAGGATGAAGACGGTTGAGTAGCAGTGCTCGGTCATAGCCATGTGCTTGTTGACTTCAACCACGTTGTTCTTGTCGATAACGGTGGCAGGGTTCTCCTGACCGTCAATAGCACCCTGCTGCAGGCCGGTATAGGCATCAGACCAGGACATAGGAACCGGATCAGCGCCCAGAGTGGACCACAGCTCCTGATGGATCTTGTTTTCCATTACACGGATTCTTAGACCTGCCACATCGTCAACTGAGGTTACATCCTTTACAGAATTGGTGAGATTGCGGAAGCCGGATTCCCAGATGGCAAAGCCGTGCAGATTGGATTTATCCAGCTTTGCAAGATACTCTTTGCCGATATCGCCTAGGAATACCTTGTCGGCGTGCTCGGTGGAGGTGATGGTATAAGGCAGATCAAATACCGCAATGGTAGGTTCAAAGTTTACAAGTACTGACTGATTGACAACGGCCATATCCAGATCGCCTGCCTGTACGCTTTCTACGTTCTCACGCTCAGAGCCTAACTGACCGTTATGGAAGGTGTGAATTACGATGCGGCCATTGCTCTTCTGCTCGACGTCCTTGGCAAATTTTTCAAGGCTCAGACCGATAGCACCGTCACCTGCGGAAGCCTGAGCGATTCTAAGCTCAATCTTGTCTGCTCCTTTATCGCCGCAGCCGGTTAAGGAAAAAGCAGCGCTGACTGCCAGTGCGATTCCTAATGCTTTAAATGTCTTGTTCATAATATTCTCCGTTTGGTGTATGTCTGTTTGTTAAATCAAGGTAGAATCAGTGCGCCGTCCTGACCTCTGGTCTGAGTCCAGGTGGTGACTTCATCGTTATTTGGATATTTAGCTGCTTCCTTTTCGTCCACTTCTATGCCAAGGCCCGGCTTTTCGTTTGGATAGACAAAGCCCTGTCTGAATTCCGGCATGCCTTTGAACACATCCAGCAGCGCACCTTTCTTGTTACTGAGCGTCTGAATGACAAAGTTAGGAGGCTCAATACCTGACCATTCCTGAACTCCGAAATTCACGCTGGACATGTCCAAATGGATATTGGCAGCGTGCCCTAAAGGCGACATATCGCCAGGGCCGTGCCAGGCGGTTCTTACACCGAAGTGCTCGGCAAAGACAGCCAGCTTCTTTACAGGAGTGATGCCGCCCATCTGAGTTACATGCACTCTTATGAAATCTATAAGCCTGTTTACAATCAGCTCTCTAAACATTGCCTCATTGTTGAAGAGCTCTCCTTCTGCAAGCGGAGTTGAAGTAAGTGCGCGCAGATTCTTAAAGTACTCCACCTGATCAACAGGCAGCGGATCTTCTAAGAAGAACAGTCTGTAAGGCTCTAGCGCGCGGGCCAGCTCCACAGCTTCAGCCGGGCTTATACGCTCGTGTACGTCGTGCACAAAGTCCATGTCAAATCCCAGCTTGGCTCTTAGAGCATCAAACAGCTTTACTGTCTTTCTGATGTATTCGCGAGAATTTAGATAGATGCCGTCGTAGGAGCCTTTTGGCGCAGTGGCAGGAGCCTTCAGCTCCAGTCCGCCGCCGTAGCCGCCTGACTGAATGCGCAGATGCTTAACACCCAGCTCCTGATAGTAGGCAACCTGTTCGGCAATTTCCTCAACACTGCTGCCGTCTACGTGACGATAGACCGGTACGCCCTTTCTGACAGCTCCGCCTAAGAGCTGATAGACCGGCATATTGGCCATCTTGCCCTTGATGTCCCAGAGCGCCAGATCAACACCTGCTATAGCGTTATTCTCAACTCCGCCGTCGCGCCAGTAGGCATTCTGATGCATAAGTGACCACAGCTCCTGAATGTCCTCGACGTTTCTGCCGATTAACAGCGGCTTTAGATAGTCAAGAATATAGGAGGTAACCGTGCGCCAGCGGTAGGCGAAGGTAGCATCGCCGTAGCCAGTAAGTCCGTCTTCCGAGGTAATCAGTTTTACCACCGTAAGGTTGATACCCTCAGGAGCGGTATTGATTACCTCAATGTCTTTGATTGTAACTGTCATTTTCTCCTCTGCTTGTTAGTTGTCCGACAAGTTAAAACAGGTCAAAAAAAATATTTCCTGCTCTATTTGTCAGAAATTTTATCTAAGGCATCCTTAAGATGCTGCTCCATCGCTTTTTTGGCAGCTTTGGGATCTTTTTTCTCTATGGCCTCGAGTATCCTCTTATGGAACTTGAGTCCGTGCTCATAGCCGAAAATCTGATTGGTATCCTTGGCAGCTTTTTCAGTAGCGCCAAATACGTCCGATAACGCCATGCCGATAAGCTCATTGCCACAGGCAAAACCTAACAGCTTGTGAAACTGCAGATCTGCCTTTATGAAATTCTCGCGATCATCAACTGACTTCCGCATGTCCTCTAGACTCTCTTTAAGTCTTGCAACCAGCTCATTGTGCTTCTCTGAATCAAGACCTGCACACATTTCTGATGCATTAGGCTCTATCATCAGTCTGAAGCTCAAGAGCTTGCTGATATCGATATAGTCGCTGTGAGTCAGTCTTGAAAAATTCTCTATATGCTGATGCACATCAGAAGTCTTTAAAAAACAGCCCTTGCCCTGCTCAGGCTTTAAAATGCCCAAAGCACTGAAGCGGCTTATCACTGTTCTAAGAGAAGCTCTGGAAACACCGAGCTCTTTTGTCAGCACGGTTTCAGACGGTATAAGCTCCCCTACCTTCCATTCTCCTGACTCGATCTTCGAGCGAATGTAATCGCTGATCTGAGAGGTAATTGAAGATTTTTTAATAACCGCCATAAATACCGCCAACTTGTATCTTGTAACTTGTCTGACAAGATACATTATAGTTCAATTCCGTAAATGTTTAGTGATACCGCTCACAAATCAATGATTAGGTTTAACAGCTCAAATCTATCTTTTGTTTTTTAAATATTTTTTAGCTCTATCCTATCGCAAAGCTGTTTTCCTGCCTTTATCAGGCTTACTTTGAAAACTGTGTCTTAAAATTTTCAATATAAATTCCACCTGTTTTCAATAAATAATTTACATTTTGTAAATTATTTATTGACAAGTCGTAAATTATAGAGATAATTTACAATATGTAAATTACTTTAACAGCCGAGATGAACTTTAATGAATAGATTTGCTACCTTTGTGCTGCCGATGATTTTCTGCAGCACCGTATATGGATCAGTTATAGATGTCCACAGTCATTACATAGGAGATGAGTACGTTTCCTATCTAAGCGAACATAATCTTTCTATGTCAGAAGGCTTCCCTCTGCCTTCCTGGCAGGCGGAGGACACTATAAAGTTCATGCAGGATGCAGACATTACCACCTCAGTGCTTACTCTTGCACCAATCCATCCCTATGTGGACCGCAGCAGCCGTACATTTATAAGAAAGCTCAACGAGAATATGGCAGCACTAAAAAACAGGAGCGGCGGAAAATTTCTGTTCTGTGCCACCTTGCCGCTTACCAATGTAGAGGATGCTATAAAAGAGGCGGTCTATGCTCTGGACGTGCTCAAGGCTGACGGGATCTCGCTTGGCTCTAATATCGCAGGACAGTATCTTGGCGACAGCGAGCTTGAACCGTTGATGCAGGTTTTAAACGAGCGTTCTGCCGTGGTCATAGTCCATCCGCACAAGCCTTACGGACTTGCCGACAGTCTGTTCAGAACCACACCTCTTGCCATGTTTGAATATCCTGCCGACACTACCAGAGCCGTGGTAAATCTCATCATGCACAACACTCCGGTCAGATACAGCAGAGTCCGTATGGTAATTCCTCACGCAGGATCCTTCCTGGCACTAACCATTCCAAGAATGAAGGCGGTTTATCCTGTGGTAAAGGCCAGAAATCTGGTACCTGATATCGACATTGATGCCAATGTGTCTCGCCTGTATTTCGATATTGCGGGCGTACAGTCAGCAGAGGTGATTAAATCCATGCTGTCCTTTGCCCATCCTTCAAAAATTCTCTACGGCAGTGACTTCCCATATTTCAGAGAAGACGTGCTGCTTGACACACTGAATAATCTGAAAAAACAGATGGCTGAGGACAGAGATCTTAAACCTTATGTCGAAGCGATTTTCTCTGAAAATGCCCGGCAGCTGTTCAGCCACTGAATTATTTAATACTTTAAATAGGAGAACATCATGAAAAATATACTGCTTATAAGCGGCCATCCCAATCTTGAAAACTCAGTGGGCAACAAAGCGGTCATTGAGGAGTTTAAAAGACTCTGTCCGCAGGCAGAAATCAGACTATTAGATGAACTTTACGGTGACTACAGAATTGATGTCAGCGCAGAACAGAGTGCCCTGACTAAAGCTGATATCATCATCTGGCAGTTTCCTTTCTACTGGTACTACATGCCTGCTCTGCTAAAAAAATGGCTGGATGATGTATTCACGCACGGCTTCGCTCACGGTTCCAAAGGCAAAGCGCTTGAAGGCAGACATCTTGTGCTGTCATTTACCACAGGAGCCTCCGCTGAT
>DMTG01000074.1 GCA_003477345.1 Succinivibrionaceae bacterium
TGTTTCTTCAGATACTGGCTGTTCGTTGAAAACTCTCTGCCATTCTACAGGATTTGGCTGCTTATTCTGAAGAACCTCAAAATTCTTGATTCTATTATTAAGATCGGTATTTTTAGCCGCAGCTATGCCTTCTTCATCATCAGTCTGCAATGCGGCAAGATCTGCGCCTGCTTCATTGCCGTTTGGCGATGCCATAAGCTGTCTTAAAGCATCGGTAAAGGAATCACCGACAGAAGTCCCTTTTGAGACAGAAGATCCTGTCTGAGATATCGAATCTGTAGGCAGCTTTCCGTACTGCCTCAGAAACGAATTTATATCTGTAACCTGATAAATTGCCATCTTAAACCTCCGCTAACCGGCAATTATTGCCGCTTAATCTAATGACAATTTATATGTTGCAGATTATGTGCCAGATTTCGAATTCAGAAAAAATAATCCTAGAAAATCTTTTTATTCAGTAAGTTATTGTGGATATTTTTTTATTAGAGAAGACAGCGGCAATAGGTATCTGCCGCTGTTTATTATATTTAAGGAAGAACTGTACTCTTTACAGCGGTCAGTTAACCATTTCGTAATTTGGGGACTTCAGGCGTTCGAAAACAACTTCTTCGTAGCCAGGCTCATGCTCGCGCGGTACTTCATCGTAAAACTGGCGATCAATTTTGACCCATACCTTTTTGGTCTCGGCATCTTTTGGTATACGGCCTGAGGTGCAGTCATTGTATACATAGACATTATGAATATCTGAAACCTTATCCAGTATGATAGGAGCTTCCTCACCTGAAGAGTATACATACCAGCCTATAGTTACCCACTTGGTCTTATCCGTTCTTGCGTTGATAGCTAAAGAACAGTCCTCTGAGGTATCATTTTTTACATCCAGTCTTAAAGATGCATAGGAAGGCAGAGATACTGCTGCACAAAGTACGGAGGTGATTAGAATTTTTTTTAGCATAATACTCATTTCCACTACGGGTTTTTAATAATTAGTACGCACAGAGGTACGCTCTGACACAAGTTATTGAGAAGAAAGCTGACTTGACGGCGTCTTAATATCTCAAATCACTCTCGGAACGTTTTTTCCGATGCTATTTATACGCATAACGATACAAACTAGGATTATTATAGAAATACTTTTTATTGATTTTCAATATATTCAGTGTATTATTTATCAATAATCTTAGCTATTTGGAACGTACTGCGCATATTTTTATTCAGCCTCCAGTACTAAAAAGCTACCTCTCCATCAATTACCATTTCTTTTTCTGAAAAAAATATCCTGTATATCTTATTGAACCTGGTTAATTAACAGCAGAAATTAATCGCTATCAATATTTTTCTGTTGACTTGATTCAGTTTATATTTATAATTTGCTCGCAAGCATATGCCTTAAATAAGGCTTTTTGACCTGATATAACAGAGGTTCTCATGTCAGAGACAGAAAATTCTGCAGCCCAGAAAAGCTTGCTAGACAAAGTTTTTAAACTATCTAAACACAACACCAGTATCCAGACAGAAGTAATTGCCGGCCTGACCACTTTTATGGCCATGGCATATATCATTCTGGTAATTCCTTCAATGCTCGTAAACGCAGGCATTCCTGTTAATGCTGCAGTAGCTGCAACCATATTCTCAACGGCCTTATGTACCTTTGCCATGGGAATATTCGCAAACTACCCTGTTGCGCTTGCCCCGGGAATAGGTCTTACCGCCTTCTTCTCCTTTTATGTGTGCGGTACCCAGCATCTGCCGTGGCAGACCGGTCTTGGCGCCGTATTCATATCAGGCATCGTATTTTTTATTCTATCGGTTACCAAACTGCGTCAGATGATCATTGATGCAGTTCCTGCCACTCTCAAATCAGCTATTGTCGTAGGCATTGGCCTGTTTATTGCCTTTATCGGACTGCAGAGTTCAGGAATAGTAGCTTCATCTGAGTCAACCAAGGTTACCCTTGGAAACCTTGCAGATCCTTCCATTGCTCTTGCATGTCTTGGACTTCTGTTAATCAGTGTGCTTTTAGCGCTGAAGATTCGCGCGGCTATCATTATCGGTATTGCTGTAGTAACCGCTATCGGCATGATATTAGGCATAAGCCCTCATCCAACCTCCTTAAACGAAGTTGTAAGCTTTGAACTGCCGGAACTTGGTGCTGTATTCCTTGAAATGGATATAATGGGTGCCATCAACTACGGTCTGATTTCTGTCGTATTCACCTTTACCGTAGTAGAGCTTTTCGATAACATCGGTACCCTGATAGCAGTTACCAAATCAGCCGGTCTTGTAAATAAAGACGGTCATATTGAAAATCTGGACAGAGCCCTGCTGACAGACTCTGTAGGCACTATGGCTTCTGCCGTGATAGGAACTTCTACAGTTACCTCATACATTGAATCAGCAGCAGGCGTGCATGCCGGAGGAAAAACCGGTCTTACCGCTGTCGTGATCAGCTTATGCTTCCTTTTAGCATTTCTGTTCACTCCGCTGGCAGCTTTTGTTCCTGCCTATGCTACAGCACCGGCTCTGATTATCGTAGGTTCTATGATGCTCAGGAATGTAATGCAGATCAATTTTAATGATTACAGCGACTCAATCCCTGCATTCCTTACAATAATCATGATGCCTCTAAGCTACTCTATTGCCAACGGTTTCGGCTTCGGCTTTACATCCTACTGCGTGTTAAAGCTGTTTACAGGCAAAGCAAAAGAAGTTACCCCTGTTATGTGGGTTATTGTGATTATATTTATGTGCAGCTTTGTAATGCATCTAAGCTAAAAACATAATTTTTGATGGGAAAAGGATGAATTATCTAAAAAAAAAATTCATCCTTTTTTATTTTGCATAATGTAGAAATTCAGTAAAGGCAGAGAAGTCTTTTACCGTCTCTAAACTTAATCTGCAGCACCCCATAAGTTGCAGCTAATCTAATCTCCGTCAAACGGATCATCCACATAGTCAACTTCAGAATAGCCTTTATGCAGCGTAAGCTGATGAGGTGTATGGTCTGGAATCGTGTAGGTGTCTCCTTTCTTATAAACGGTTGTCACACCATTTGCCGTATAGGAACATTTTCCTGACAGCACAATTGTCCACTGCTCGGCATGAGTATGCTCTGGGAAAACTACTTCCTTATGCGCGGTAACAAACCACATTGTTCCTTCTTTGGTATGTGATCTGTGAACTTCTAGACCATCAATACCATAATCTACGACTGGTATTTTTTTTATAATCTGAGAAAAAACTTCCTTTTTCATAATATTCCCATATACTTATAATTTTTTTCTGGCAGGAATAACCTGCACATCTTATTCAGACAGAAAAGCAGACAGCTAAAAAACTGCCTGCATACCAGCTAGTACTCTGTAACCGAATCAGAAGGTCCTTGTTTTCTAGCTACTCCCTTTACAGGAGGCAGCCAGTCCTGCGCTTTTGTGCACATTTCCCATAATGGAGATGGAATCGCATAATGATCTTCTTTTGAAAGGTCGAGTTCGGTTACGATTTCATCGGCTTTTCCTTCAAACAGTCTGGTTCCCAGATGCGGATTCATCATGATTGCTTTTCCGCAGCCGACAAATTCAACGAAACCTGACTGCATGGCCTGAATATAATCATTCATGGTAAAAAGACTGCCTAAACCGATGACCGGCAGTTTTCCCTTAAGGGTATCATGGATGATCTTGAGTCTGGATTCACCTTCTCCGACTCCACGGCGAACCGTTTTACTGAAATTCCATTGTGAAACATGGATATACTGGATAGATTTTTCCATAAGAGCATTCAGGAGAGCCACGGTATCTGTCATGGTAATGCCTCTCTCGCCCGGCTCTTCAGGTGATAAACGATAGCCAATTATAAAATCAGGACGATTTAATTTTTCGCGTACAGCACATACGGCATCGACTACGGCTAGAGGAAATCTTAATCTGTTTTCAAGACTGCCGCCCCATTTATCGGTTCTGCGATTCATCTTATCCGAGAAGAACTGCTGCAGCAGATACTGATTGGCACCATGGATCTCGACTCCGTCATTGCCGGCTTTTATGCAAAGTTCTGCTGCATGAGCAAAGTCATCAATTATTTTTAGGATCTGATCTTCAGTAAGCTCTTCAATGCTGTCGTGAGCACTTGATGACAAAGCCGCCTGACCTGTTAATTCAGGCACGGCAAATTCTCCGCCGTGATGAATCTGAACGATAGATAATGCGCCCTGCTTTTTGATAATTTCTGCTCTTTTCCTAAGCGCATCCAGATCTGCATCGCTGATTGCTCTAGGCTGACAAGGAAAAGCCTGACCATTTTTAGAAACAAGAGTGGCTCCCTGAATGTAAAGACCGATGTGATCGGCTCTTACCTCAAGAAACTTCTTTTCTTCGTCACTTACTGAGCCGTCCTGATTTGATGAAAACAGAGTTAACGGAGCAACAGCCAGCCTGCTGTTCACTTTTACGCCGTTATTGAAGGTAAATGGTTCAAAAAGAATTCTGCTGTCCATATGGTCTATCCATCTATTATTTGAAAATTTTCAGAAAAAATACTGCTGTTTTATCTAAAAGCCTGGTTTAGGGTTAGATTTTTCGCCGCCTTGAAATTTATTGGCACTGGCAGCTTTGTTCTGATTTTATATAAAATTAGTGCGGTTCAATCTCCTCTAAGCGCTAAATGAAAAATCTTATTATTTTTATCTCACATCTTCTGCATCATTCAGGCTAATAATGCATTTAAACGCATTCTGTATTTTTTTATTATTTTTCAGAGAATTCCATTCGTAAGGGAAATATATTCGGTCTAATTTACAAAAAAATTTGACTTTACTTATCATCCTCATTAATCTTTTCGTGCATTTTGCACTTTTTATCTAAATTCTGAGGTTGATATGTCTGAAGCACAAGTTCAAAAAGACAGTAATTCATCTGGTGGGAATTTCCCATCTCCTCAAGATGCATCATTTCTTGACCGAGTCTTCCAGCTTACTAAAAACGGTACCAATGTAAAAACCGAAATGTTTGCCGGCCTTACTACCTTCATTGCTATGGCCTACATCATTTTCGTAAACCCATCTATTCTGGAAGCCGCCGGCATTCCTAGAGAAGCTGCCATCGCCGCTACCATATGGTCTGCCGCCATTTGCTCTATAGGTATGGGGCTGTGCGCCAACTACCCGGTTGCCATGGCTCCTGGCATGGGTATCAATGCATTCTTTACCTTCTACGTATGCGGAACCATGGGGCTTTCATGGCAGACTGCCTTAGGTGCAGTTTTCATTTCCGGTATTGTTTTCCTGATTCTGACTGTAACCAGACTGCGCCAGCTCATCATTGACTCAGTGCCTCTAAGCTTAAAACAGTCAGTAGTAGTCGGCATCGGAATGTTTATTGCCTTTGTCGGTCTTCAGAGCTCAGGAATCATTGTAAAATCCGATGCAACTCTGGTCACACTGGGCTCGCTTTCAGAGCCTAAAGCCGCGCTTTCCTGCCTGGGACTTGCCATAATCGGCATTCTCTTCTGCATGAAAATCAAATCAGCCATGCTGGCAGGCATCCTTATTGTTACTGTTTTAGGCATGGCAATCGGTGTTTCTCCAGCTCCTACCAAAATTTCAGATGTCATGAGCTTTGACTTCCCTGGTATGGGTGAAAC
>DMTG01000212.1 GCA_003477345.1 Succinivibrionaceae bacterium
CAGGAAACCAGACATATCACCATGCACAACGAGCAGGCAGTAATCAGCCCATCCTGGAGTATCCATTCAGGCTGTGGCACTGCAAGCTACACCTTCATCTGGGCTATGGCTGGTGAAAACAAGGCTTTTGACGATATGGACGATATCGCAATCAAAGATCTGCGTTAATAAAAGCTAGCAAAAGACGCAATAGTACAGGTAGAGCGCATCTATCTGTACTATTTTTTTTGTTAGGCCATTGCCTTGTCGGTAAGGCTGTCCAGAATATTTTTAAGCTCCGGAGACAGGGCTTCTACCCATCTTACAGGGATCATTTCATAGCCATACATGGCCCCTGCGATGGCTCCTGAGATTGAGGCTATGGTGTTGGAGTCGCCGCCCATATTTATGACTTCTATAAGGGTATCTTCAAAGGTAATGTTTCTTGCAATGCAGTGGAGCGCACAGTTAATGCTGTCTACGACCCATTCACCCGGATTTATCTGGGAACGCATGAGCACTTTGAGATCGCTGTGCTCGGTTTCCTCAAGCATGATTTCAAGGCAGCGGGCGACATCGCGCTCTCTTGCCATACGGTAGAGCATACGGGCTTCGATTCTGCAGATCTCGGTAGATTCTTCATTGTAGTGAGTCATCTGGCCAATGAGCTTTGAATATTTTTCAGCCAGCGACAGATCTCTGTAAAAAAGTCCCGGGTAGACGTTGCGTACAAGAGCCCCGTTGCCGCCGCTCATATCGCCGTTTTCATCAGCTATCTTTCTGCTGATATCCAGCCAGCCTGAAGCTGTTTTGCAGCCTTTTTCCTGAGCTTTTTCGATAGCACTCTTACAGGTCTCGCCAATATCTCTGGGAATTGAATTGAGCCATTCGTATAGCTGCGTGCCGATTTCCGGGATAGGGTCGTCAGGATTTCTGACAATGCCGTTGGCCACCGCCAGCATCATGCGGGTATCATCGGTGGTTTCCCCAGGTGCGACATTGAGCCAGCCACCGCCTATCATTTCAGTTACGGTGCCGTATTTTGAGGCTATAAGATCTGATCGCATGAACTCAAGAGGTGCGCCCAGCGCATCACCTATGACAGCGCCGTAGAGTGCTCCTTTGACCTTCGAATCAAGCTTTTTTGAACCCAGCATCTGTTTTTATCCTAATGGAGGCTGGAAAGCGTGCCGCTTGCAAAAAGCTGGTTTTCCATGGCTTCGAGCTTTTTTCCGGCAGTATTCGGCAGGCCTTTGTAGACTGCAATTAAAAGGACACTGGCTGCAACTATTTCTACTATGAGAGTGCTCGCCTGACCTAGAGAGGCGGTAAACATAGCAAAATATTCTTCACCTATCAGCCAGAGAATGGCATTGAGAAAGAGAATGGCTGCTACACCCAGCTCTCTGCCTCTTACCGGGAGTACTTCACTTACAATCACATAAAAGAAGCAGTAAATAAGCATAGAGGCGGCATACACAAAGATAAGCAGGAAGCCTGCCATAAACAGAGAGCTTACCTTAGACAGCTCCATGGCACTTATAAACAGAAGGATGCTTTCGATAACGATAATCATGCCTAAGGCTGAGAGCATAATGGTACGGCGCCCGATCCTGTCTGAGGCGATGAGAGCGGTTACGGCTCCGAAAAAGGCCACGGTAACCGAGGATTTGACCAGAGTGTAGTCATAGTCATAGTTATTAGGGAAAATCAGATCTACGAAAATTTCCTGATGCTCTTTGACAATATCCAGAAAGTGATAAGGAATAATGAAGGCTCCGCACAGATGGATCATGATGGTTATAAACGCCAGATACCAGATCACGCGTCTGTAGTCATCATTGTGAATAAACAGAGATAAGCCGCGGTCTTCACCCTGACAGCACTCGTTGATATTGGCAAGCTCTCTTGCAGCATAGCCTGTATCCTGTCTTAAATTGAGCAGTACCGACAGGGAAACTTCAGAAAATCCTGACAGTGCCAGCCAGCGAGGGCTCTCAGGCAGCTTAATGACGGCCACAGCTGCAACTATAAGACAGTAGACAATGATAATCGCCGCAAGGGTAAGCGCTGAGTGGGGCAGATGATCTTTTCCTAAAATTGCAATCAGGGTACCTAAGGCAATAAAAAAGGCGTTTAAAAGTCCTGCAAAGCCGCGATTTACTGGCAGGGAGATTTCTGTAATGAAAATTATGGAAGTGAGGATATAGATTCCAAAACAGGCGCCTAAGGCAAACTCAGAGAGCAGAAAAAGACTGATGCCAGAGGAGAAAATCATGGCACACAGACTAAGAGTGCCTAGGACAAAGCTTCCTATTATTGGAGTCTTGCGGCCAGAGCTGTTGGTAAGAAAGCTTCCGAAGAAGAAGCCTGCTATCATGCCTAAGAGAATAATATTGATGATGGTGTCTATGTCTCTGTCTTCGAGCATGAACAGGTTAACAAACTGCGGCTTATAGGCAAAAATGAATCCCAGGTTGAATCCGAACAGCGGGGACATCAGGCAGACAATCAGCGTATAGATCAGCGGCCGTACTAGGGGATCTGATAATTTGTTTGCATTAGTCTGCATTTAGGGTTCCTGTGCTCAGAAAATATTTCTTCAAGCGGTTGTCATATTGCGCTTATGCCGTGTATATTCTGCAAAAGCAAATTTTATTCATCAAAAAAACAGTGAGCATTATAACAGTTTGCGGTATTTTATAGCTAATATGAAAAACCTAAACTGCTAATATATTGATTTTTAAAATATATAATATAAAGATTGGCTGCAGATCTTACGATTTTGGTGTTTATTGCCTATACAGGCAGCGTTTTTAGAGAGCATATGAGTATGTCTGGACTTATAGCATTTATAAAACTGAAAATAAATGAAGCACTGCACTCTCTGCATCATATGAAAAGAGACCGGGCTCTTATTCATATGAATATCCGCATGGCCAGGGGAGCCCGACGCAAAGAAGAGCTCAGGGATGACGGTCTGATTTTCAGAGCAGGTACCAAAGCTGATCTTAAAAAGATTGATGAGCAGCATTTAAAAATTTATAAAGTGCCGATTTTAGAATGGCTGCGCCGGGTATACAGCGTATGTCCAGAGGAACTGATAGGCGTTGTCGAAACGCAGGATAAAGAGCTCATAGGCTATGATCTTTTCATGTTTAACGAGTCTGAGGTTACACAGGAGATCATTCACGAGTGGGAAGTTGTCATTGCGCCTGAATATCAGGGCAGGGGAATTGCCACCAGGCTCAGGCGTTACTCTGCAGAGAGCTACAATCACGGCAGACTTGCAGGGGTGTCAACCCTGGCAGGCTTTTCTGATGTTAAAGCTTTAAGAACCGCGCAGAAGGCTGGCTTTGCCATAACCAGGGCTTCAGCCAAGCCACCTGCTCATTATCTGTTTAAATACCTGAAAAAAGCGCAGGACAGCTAAATCTGTCGGCCTCTCTTTTCTTTTTAGGACTGCAGAATCTGCAGGGCGATTTCAGGTCTTGAATTGGCCTGGGTCAATATACTGACAGAGCCCTGCTGCAGAATCTGAGCTGCAGTCATCTTGGACACTTCATCTGCCCAGTCGGTATCTCTGATCTGAGATCTGGAACTGCTTACGTTTTCCTTGATATTCTCCTGATTTCTGATAGTAGCTTCGAGTCGGTTCTGTACAGCACCAAACTCGGCTCGCTTGGAGTCTATGGCTCTGAGCAGACCGTCAACGCCTGCCAGAATCATCTGAGCCTTGCTGGCGGTAGTAATGTCAATACCGCCGCCGTTGACCTTGTATGAGAACAGCTCGGTATACTTGCAGTAAACCGAGGCCGTCAGGGTGTCATGTGCCGGAATTTCAAAGGTGTCAGAACCGGTATACTTGGCAGCTAGATAGGCAATAGAACTGGTATTGAAGCCTACTCTGAGGTCGATTTTTATGATGCTGTTAGGATCAGGACTTATCTGGAATCTGACAACCGAGGCGGTTCCGTTTAAGATGTCTTCACCTGCAAAGGTGGTGTCTTCTGAAATTCTGCAGATTTCTTCATTCAGGGCATCCACTTCCTGCTGCAGAGCCAGTCTGTCGTTGCTGGTATAGATGCCGTTGGCTGACTGCAGAGCCAGGACACGAATACGCTGCAGCATGGAGGTGATTTCTTCAAGGGCGCCTTCAGCTGTCTGCGCGTAGGAAATGGCATTCTGAGCGTTTCTGTTGGTCTGACTTAGAGAGTCGATTTCGGTAGTCAGACGATCGGAGGTCTGAACCCCTGCAGGATCATCCTTTGCAGAATTAATGCGTAATCCAGAGGAAAGTCTTTCATATGAAGTATCAAGAGTTTTAGTCGAAATGTTCAGAGCATTTCTGGACTTTAGCGACGAAATATTGGTATGTAGATATAAAGACATTTTTCTCTCCTTGCGGCATTAACTCACTAAAGTGGCAATTAATTGCCGTTTTGGAGAATATATGAAAAAACTGTGCCAGAACTTTAAATGACAAAATAATAGACTGTTTATTAGCAGTATTTTTTGATATTTATTATTCCTTCAGCTTGAAAAACTGCAGATCGCTGTACTGGGTTGAGGCCAGCTTGCTTATATCGTCGACACTCTGCTTGATGCTCTGAATGGTATTGATATTGTTCTGCTGCAGGGTATTGATGTTGACAATACTCTGGTTTACATCGGAAGTTCTCGCCTGCTGCTCCTCACAGGAGTTTACGATTTCCTCGGACATGTCGCTTATGGTGGCGATAATTCCCATGATTTCTTCAATTGAGGAGTTTGCCCTTGAGCTCTGCCGTACGGATTTTTCCATTTCATCTTCGCAGGAGGCCATAACTTTGACTGAGTTATCCACAGCTCCTGACAGTTTTTCAATGGTTGCTGCCACTTCTTTGGTAGATTTGGCGGTTCTGAACGCAAGCTCGCGGATTTCATCGGCAACCACGGCAAAGCCGCGGCCGTAGGTACCAGAGCGGGCGGCCTCAATGGTAGCGTTCAGGGCCAGCAGATTGGTCTGATCGGCAATATCTGCGATGGTTTTGACAATTTCTCTAATCTGATCGCCCATGTCATTTACATGCATGATTGAAACAGAGGTGTCTCTCAGTCTGTCTGCCAGCGCATGCGTGGTGGTAATATTGTCCTGCATGGTTACTCTGCAGGTGTCAGAGGCTTCTTCAGCACTTTTAACCTCGTCTAAGGTTTGCTTGGCAAACTCGGTAACCTTCTGAATTGAGCTTTCCAGTACCGTGGTGGCTTCTGCGACATCATTGGCTTTGGAACTCTGAATTTCACTGCCGCTTTGAATGTCTTCAATCTGCACGGTGCTCTGATCCATCATGCTGTGCATGGTTTTAAAATCGTTCCTGAGTTTGAATACCGTGGTATTCATGGTATCAGCAACCTTGTCGACCATGTTTTCAATATTGCCGATTTCATTGAAATGCTTGATGACATTCTTTCTCTGCATGTTGCCCTTGGCCAGCTGAACCAGAGACTGCCAGAGTCTTCTTATCTCTGTGTTGAAGGAGCGGTTTAAAAGAAAAACAATTAATATAGCGGCAATAGAGGCGATGACGAATGAGCCTATGAGTTCATATTTGGTTCTGCTTACTACGTCAGCATTGTTTTTAGTGTCCAGAATTACATAATGCAGCAGATTCTTTTCAACGTTGTTGAACTCATGGATCAGAGGAAAAATAAATTTTGCGGTTGCGTTTCCTATATCTCTGGATACATCCTGATTCTGCTTAAGCTTACCCTGAATCTGTCCTATAGACAGGACATAGTTGTCTAAATATTCCTTGATTTTCGGAAGATGCACAGAAGTAAGGGAGCCTTTGAGCAGCTTGAGCGAATCCCGGTCAAGTCCGTCGATGATTTTTTTCAGTCTGTCAGGAACCTTTTCTATGTTCTTGATATCCATTCCTAGAATTTTCTCTATGTTTTCAGGGCTCTTGGATATCAGATAGTCACCGGTTATCAGCTCGAATTTGCCGATTTCTGAACGCAGTCTCGACACATCCTGATAGGCTTTATCTACCTTGTCTAAGAAAAGAGAACTTTCATTGGTGCTTTTGTTGATGATGTTCAGGGAGGATATAATTGCAATCAGAAAAATAAGCAGGATAACTCCGAAGCTTAGATACATTCTGTTAGACAGAGAAATATCTGAAAATCTCAGAGTAAGCAGAGATTTTAAAAACGGCCTGGAATTGTAGGCGTATTCTTTAGAGTCACTGTTTTTAACGACTTTGCTGTCTGGTTTAGATGTAGACTGTGCTGATTTCTCTTTGGCCTTTTTAAAAAGCTTCATACATCCGGCCTCTCGCCGTTAAGAATCTTACTTAATATCCGGTTATTAAAAAAATTATATGGTATTTTGGGTATATTTCTTTTATTAATGTTTAAGAATGAGCGTTTGATCAAGCCTGCATTCTCTTTGGAAGGATTTTTGGCAAAGAAGTGATAATTAGGTAAAATGTTCAGGCATTAATAAAAAATAAATAAGTGATTGCTGAAAAAATTACAGAACATAAAAAATGGCTAAAAAAGATAAACAGAATAACTCCAACATAATTGCGGTAAATCGCAAGGCCAGCTTTGAATACTTCATAGAGGAACGATTCGAAGCCGGTCTGTCACTGCAGGGCTGGGAAGTAAAAGCTCTGAGAGCCGGCAAGGCCAATATCAGTGAAGCGTACGTGACGGCAAAAGACGGTGAAATAATTTTATTAGGCTCGATAATCAATCCGTTAAAGACCTCCTGTGCCTTTGTGGTAAGCGATCCGACCAGAACCCGTAAACTTCTGCTCAACAGGAGAGAAATTGACAAGCTGGTCGGCAAGACCGTAAGAGCCGGCTATACTCTTATTCCTCTGAAAATGTACTGGAAGAATTCCTGGGCCAAGATAGAGATTGCCGTGGCAAAAGGCAAGCAGGAACATGACAAGCGCGACAGTATCAAAGACAAGCAGTGGGCCAGAGACAAAGAGCGTATAATGAAAAAATCTTTCAGATAGTCAAAGTGAACTTGCAGTTCTTTTTTTCTGAAATATAATTGAAAAAAAGCAGCATCATTGCTATGATTACTGCCTACTCAAGCTTTGGGGGCGTTTTTTCTGGTTTCGACCGGAAGCATGGATTCCTAAGCGCATGTCGAGGTGCGGTCACCTCGTAAACAAGCCGTAAAAAAATAGTCGCAAACGACGAAACCTACGCATTAGCAGCTTAATAACCTGCTCGATGCCCTCGGCTCTAAGCCTTTCTAGTGACGCTTAGAAATCCGGGGTCGGTTTTTCACTAGATCGTGTGGACGCTCCGTCTGAAGCTGAAGCATTAAAGAATCCCCTCGGACTGGGCACATGGTGGCGTGGCTATCCGCAGCCGGTGTCGAGATTAAAGACAGCCTAAACATGTAGTGCTGAAGATGAAGTCTTTTGGGACGAGGGTTCGATTCCCTCCGCCTCCACCAAAGCCTTTAACACCTTGATGCAGCATGAAGAGAGCTGTTTCAATTCTGTTTACTTGTGTTAATTTTCAAATAGCTGATCAATTGTTAATACATGAACAAAATCACCAAAATAATTTGTTTTTCTTAATCCATACGTTGTTATCAGTGTATTGTGAATAGTTGCTCTTTTGGGTATTAGTTCTCGGAGAATTTTTTTTCGTCTTTCTAGAATTAAGTGGTAATCCTTATCAACTTCAAATTCGTCGTTGTAAAACTTTATCTCACACATGTGTACTACATTGTCTTTTCTTACAATTATTAAATCAATTTGTGTTCCTCGTGTGTTTTCATCTCCTCTTTTTGACCAGAGCGCTTCTGTTGTAGACACTCCTCCGATCTGCAGAGCCATTTTTATCTGGTGGATGTGATTCCAACAAACATTTTCAAAAGCATAGCCTTTCCAGGAAAGTACTCGACTGGAGTCTTCTATGTTTATCCAGTCAATATTTCTGTTATCGCTACTCTTGTCTAAAAACGTTAAATAGAAATAAGAGAACGGGTCCACTAGTTTGTATATTTCATCTCTTTTATTGTCACCAAATGATTTATATTTGATAATAAAATCTCCGGCAATTAAAGCGTTAAGCTGCCTTGATACTTCTCCGCTGTCTGTTACTCCTGTTATTTCAGACAATTCTTTTCTTGTTATGCCTTTATTTTTTGATGCTATTGCTTTTATGATTTGTTTAATAGGTTCTGCGTTTTTAAATAGTGAAGCAAACATTCGATTAAATTCATCTTTTAATGGAGCTTCATCTGCAAAGAAGATTTCATTGATGTTTTGAGCTAAACTTAATCTCTTATTGAAATACCTTAAATAATAGGGAATACCACCAACCATCATGTATGCTTGGATTACATCATAACGAGACATACAGATCTCTTTTGATTTTAGAAATTGCTCGCATTCTCTAAGAGTGAATGGTTTAAGTTTTATTTCGAATGTGACTCTTCCATAAAGACCACCGTGATTGTTTATGATATTGGTGAGAATCCAGGAACTGGAACTTCCACAAACAATTACCATAAGGTTCTTTCTGTGGCATGCCCACCCGTTCCAAAAAGCCTCGAAACCTGTCATAAATTTTGCTTTCGGAGTGTCTAGCCATTGCATTTCGTCTAAGAAAACAACAATTCTTTCATTGTCCTTATATTTTTCCATGAGAAGATCTTCAAGCATATAAAAGGCCTCTAGCCATGATTCAGGCGTTTTTTTCCCTTTATAGCCCTGCATAGTTAGTGATCTAAAAAAATGTGTTAGCTGATCTTTCATTAAATGTGCTTTTACATTCTCCTTTTCACTATCAATGGGAGATAATCCTGCATGGCGAAAATTTAACCTGTCTCTAAATACTTCATCAATCAGGTATGTTTTGCCAACACGACGTCTACCATATAAAGCAATAAGTTCAGCATCTTCGCTATGATATAGCTCATTTAATTCTTTGATTTCTTTTTCTCTACCGATTAACATTGCTTATCCTTTATTTATAATTTTCGGTGAAATGGAATTTTTGTCTTCTCATCGAAAATTATAATTAAAAGAATTCTCTTTTTCCACTTGTATCTAATTATAATTTTCGATAAAAATACTTTTTTATAACTTCATCGAAAATTATAGATGTATGATATGCCGTTTTATGCGACTAAAAAATCTTTTAAGATGAGATGATAACAGTATGTTTACTTGTTAATGCAATATTGAGGGATATTATTGAGAAAAATAGTAAATTAAAGTTTTCGATAAGATGTGTGATTTACTATTTCATCGAAAAATATAAATTTGTAATCTACTCGGAATTTCCGTTTTATAGCAATATGTCCTGCTTGGTGGTGTTTTATTCTGTAGTTTTTTGTAGTGTTTTTATATTTAATTGATTTATAAACAAATTTTACAGTAATTTATCCCTCCGCCTCCACCAAAGCCTAACTTCCTGCCTTTTTTAAAAACTTTGCTTTTTTTGTTGAGATACTAGTATAACATTCGCTAAATTCGTTAACTAATTTTTAACTATCGTGATATAATACCTCTATACTGTAAATATAAGGGGTATTCTTATGGCACGACCTAAAAAGTTTCTCAAAACATTATCTGAGGAAGAGTTAATAAAAATCAAAGAGCTCTCAAACTCCAGAACAGAAGAAGTAAGAAAAGTTCAAAGAGCAAAAATTATACTTCTTGCTTCTCAAGGTAAATCTAA
>DMTG01000200.1 GCA_003477345.1 Succinivibrionaceae bacterium
TTCTATGTACGGCCCAGAGTTCTATGCTCGTTTAGCTTATCCTATCGATGACTTAGGAACTGACGTATATCTGCGCGGCGGTTTCGCTTCCTTCTATTCACACAATGGCCATTTAGGTCATGACAATACATCTTTCAGCCCTCTGTTAGGTGTTGGCTTCCAGTATCAGTTCACCAAGAACTTTGGTCTGCGTTTAGGCTATGACTACTACTGGAATGCATACGATTCAGATGAAGATTCTCCAGATTTCAAGAACAACGACACTGATGTAGGTTTACTCTACTTAGGTGCTCAGTTCACTTTCGGCGGCCCATCTGCTGCTCCTGTTAAAGAAGCAAAGAAGGTTCGTGTAACCGAGAGCCACAGCTTAGAAGCTGGAACCTTATTCCCATTTGATGGTTCAACCCTGTCAGCTCAGGGCAAGCAGGCAATCTCTGACGTTGTTGCTTCATCCCGCGATTTAAGCAACCCAGAGTTCTCTGTATATGGCTATACTGATCGCACCGGTTCAGATGCCTACAACCTGAATTTATCTGAGAAGCGTGCAAATGCAGTAGCATATGAGCTGCAGGCTGACGGCGTAACAACAATCAAGGTTGTTGAAGGCCGCGGTAAAGCAAATCCTGTTACTGGCGACAAGTGCAACAGCGTTAAGGGCCGTAAGGCTGTTATCGACTGCTTAGCTCCAGATCGTCGTGTAGAAGTTCTGGTTTCTGGTGAAACCACCGAAGAGCAGTCTCTTTAATTAGAGAATAAAAGCTCTCCGAAACTGTAGATTTTAAAAATCATAATTTTCGGATACTAAAATGCCCCTAAATTTAGGGGCATTGTTTTACTCATAAAACAGTTATTCTGAAGAAAAAAGGAGAGAACTTTCGCTCTCTCCTTATTACCCGATCCTCAAACTAATCTATATCAGATAGATTAGTCCTTCGTGAATTAAGCATTGTCGATATTTTCAACCATTCTCTTGTAATAGTCTGCTTCTGTTTCTGGATGGGTCATGCAGTCGTTGAAAAGCATTTTTATCTGTTCTAAGACTGTTTCTCTGACAATAAATACTATTTTTGACTTCTTATCATCGTTCTTAGGCCAGGCATCTAGTTCTGATAAAGGATAGATAGCTCCCTGAACTCCCTGAATAACTAACGGCTTATCTCTGCCGACAATATTTAAAATAGCCTTCATTCTCAGCACAGAATCACCGTAATTTTCTGCAATCTTGTTTACAGCAAATAGTATGGTGCTGATTTTCAGAGGGTTTTCATACTCTAAAGCAAATGAGTCGATATTGGTGTGGGCAATAATTCTTGGCTTGGCTACACCCACGCCTCCACTTAGCTGTGCAGGTCTTAGGGAAGATGCAATATTCGGCTTATTATTTATGCTGATCCAGGAGGTTACTTTCTTATCATACTTCTCGTTGAAAGCTTTATAAGGTCCGATTTCAAACAGCAGCTTAGGAGAGATATTGCCTTTTACCATTGGATAAATTTTTACTGATGGATTTATCTGCTGGGCAACTTCCATAATTGCATCGATTTCTTCCTGATCTACTAAATCAGTTTTACTGATAAGCAGTAAGTCTGCTAAGGCTATCTGCTTAACTGCCTCATATTGTTTTTTTAGCTGTTCTCTGACAAAGGCAGCATCAAGAACTGTTACGGTTCCATCATATCTATAGTTGTCCAGAAGGTACTCATCTCCATTGATAGTATTTATAACTCCTGCAGGATCAGCAAGACCTGTAGTTTCTATAATTACTCTTCTGAAAGGAGGAATGATTCCTGCCTGAGATTTAGCCAGGTTCTGTGCCAGACTGTCGATAAGCTCACCCTGAAGAGAGCAGCATATACAGCCAGAACCAAGTAATACTACAGTATCATCAACAGCCTGAACTAATTCATGATCTAAACCGACATCGCCAAATTCGTTAATAAGCACCAGGGTGTCTTTAAACTCTGGAGAATTTACCCAGTGGTTCAGCAGGGTAGTTTTTCCGCTTCCTAGGAAGCCAGTAATGATATTGATTGGTATTCTGTTGTCTTCGTCTGGAATATATCCGTCTTCTTCTATAATTTCTTCACTCACTTTTAACTCCATAAAGAAAATTTAAAGCATTGCATAGAACAGAATTTCGAATTTCGTCTGATTCATTTAACAGATCATGAAAAGCATTCGCTACCCATTCAATTCTGGGAGAAAACTTTCCTTTAACGTTGTCTGTAAAAAATTTTTCTGCTTTATCTGAATCAACAACCCTGTCTTGTTGTGCAAGCTGCACATATATCGGAATATTTATATCCTGCTTAGATTTAAATAATTCACACTGCTTCTTCATTGTCTGATGCACGAAACCGAAGGTAGGACCTCCTAAGGTTTCTTCTGGATGCATTTTGTAGTAGCTATGATAAGCCAAATATCTATCTTTACAATGAGAATGATAGTTTTCCTCAAAGTTCACCATCCTGTAGTCTGAACCATATGGCGTATAGCTGCATTTAGTAAAAGGCAGGCTTCCTAGTACTGTGATCAGGGTTTTTAAGACAGCAGGATTTATATTGACATTAGGCCATAAGAACGGGGCAAAGAGCGCGCACTTTAAAGGTTTATGGCTGGTATTAAGCAGCAGGTCTAGAGCAATCAGTCCTCCCAGAGAAAACCCTGACAGCATGAATTTAGTTATATTAAGTTTATTAAGCATTATGCTTATATCATGCGTGTAGTCTTCAAATTTAGCTATATGGCATTTCTGAGGATTATCTAATAGTCTTGTAGATATGCCCTGACCTCTGGCAAACAGGATATATGTAGAAAAATTAAATTTATCTGCACTGTATAGAAACTCAGCATACTTGTGAGGATTTTCGCCTCTGCCGGGAATAATCACAAGAGGAACCGCATTAGCGTTATCGTGCTTTATATAGCAGGCAGTGCACTGTATGTCGGGAGCAGTTTCGATAGAAGACAGAGTTACCTTGTTATTGAAAAAATTGTTTATTTTTTCGTTACTTATAATAAACTCTCGAGAAGTAAGGAAAGATTGGGGAGAGAATGTCTCCATAGATGCTCCTATTTTTTGCGATTTATTCTGCTTACTCCTTTAATCGCTTTTATTCTTTTTATAATTCCAGCAAGATGCAGCCTGTCTCTAACAGAAACAACGAGATTAACCACGAATGAAGAATCTCCTTTATCTTCAGCCAGGATACTCTGAATGTGAGAACCTGAAATTTCAATAGCATTGGTAATTTCAGATACCAGAGAAGTTCCTGAATCACAGACCACACTTAAGCTCGTCTGGAATTCCATGGATGAAGATACTGCAAGATCCCAGGAAACCTTTAAGTATTTTGTTGGATCTGTATCGTGATCTTTAATATTGTTACAGTTTATATTGTGAATCACGAGACCTCTTCCGGTAGCAATATGAGCCACTATTTCGTCGCCAGGTATCGGGTAGCAGCACTGAGCAATCGTATAAGGCATTCCTTCTGTTCCAATGATAGGGAGGCCTTTTGAGGTTCTTTCTACTGATGGAACTAAGAGTTTTGCTACTGTTACAGTTAAGATATTTCCAAGCGCAATATCTACGAACAATTCGTTCATGGAACTCTTCTTGAGTTCTTTCAGCATTGCGTCCTTAACATTCTGGTCAATATCTTCGAGGTGTACATTGCGCAGGGTATTCTGCAGCAGTCTGCGGCCGATAAGCTCGCATTCCTGAGATCTCAGGCTCTTCAGAAACTGTCTGATTTTTGAGCGGGCTTTAGAGGTTACTACGCTAGAGAGCCAGATAGCATTCGGCTGGGCATTATGGGAGGTTATTATTTCAACGCTCTGTCCAGACTGCAGAGGATGTGACAGCGGGAAGATGTGGTGATTTACGCGTGATCCTATGCAGTGCATGCCAATATCTGTATGCACGGCAAAAGCAAAGTCAACAGGAGTTGCCCCAGATGGCAGGTCGTAGATTTTACCTTCAGGAGTAAATACAAATATCGAGTCAGGGAACAGATCTGTTTTTACATCTTCTACGAATTCTTCTGAGCTTGAGGCGTTATTCTGCAGATCTATAAGATTTCTGATCCACTGCTGAGCATTTTTCTGCGATGCTGATGATACCGGTTCAGAGCCATTCTCTTTGTAGGCCCAGTGGGCAGCTACGCCTTTGGCTGCCAGCTGATCCATGTATTCTGTACGGATCTGAATCTCCAGAGGAACGCCGTGCGGACCAACCAGAGAGGTATGTAAAGACTGGTAACCATTCATTTTAGGAATGGCAATATAGTCTTTAAATCCACCAGGTCTTGGTTTGAAAAGATTATGAACCTGTCCTAGAACACGGTAGCAGGTATCGACATCGTTCAGGATTATTCTAAACGCGTATACATCCATAATTTCACGGAATTTGAGTTCCTTCTGAACCATTTTCCGGTAAATGGAATAGATATGCTTTTCGCGGCCGTATACTTTTGCCTGCAGTCCTACATTATCAAGTCTGTCCTTGATAGTCTTCAGGATTTCATTTAAGACTTCGCGGCGATTGTTTCTGGCTCTGGTAACTGCAGACTTCAACACTCTGTAGCGCATTGGATACAATGCCGCCATCCCGAGTTCTTCAAGTTCTGATTTTATATCAGAGATACCCAGCCTGTTGGCAATTGGCGCAAAGACATCAAGTGTCTCTCTGGCAATGCGTTTTCTTTTATCTGGCCGGAGCGCGCCCAGTGTCCGCATATTATGGGTCCTGTCAGCAAGCTTTATGAGGATCACGCGGATATCTTTTGTCATAGCCAGAATCATTTTTCTAAAATTTTCTGACTGGGCTTCTCTGTAATCGTGAAAACGGATTTTGTCTAATTTGGTTACACCTTCAACCAGATCTTTTACGGTAGGGCCGAACATCAACTCCATATCTTTTTCATCGAGGGATGTATCTTCTATTACATCGTGAAGCAGTGCTGCCATAATTGACTGCTGGTCTAGCCGCATTTTTGAAATGATGAGGGCTACAGCAATAGGATGGATGATATACGGCTCGCCAGAGGCTCTGAACTGTTTTATATGAGCAAGATCTGCTACTACAAAAGCTTTATCTATTCTTGCTAAAGACTGGGGAGGCAGGTAGGTGGATATGTAATTGCGTAGCGGGGCGTAATAACTGAAATTAGGCGAGGCTGTGACCGGAATATCGTAGAGATCTTTATTTAAAAGACCTTCTGGTGCTGTGCCGGTATAAGCCTCTACCATGGATTCAGCCTTAGCTAAACATCTCTGCGCCGTCTATAGGAGCAAACTCATTTTCTGCAGGATGAGAAGAAGCGTCACGCAGATGTTCTTTTCTGTCCTGCTTGTCGAGGAATTCTTCTGAGATTAAACCTTCTTCAATCTCTCTTAAAGAGATTACTGTAGGCTTATCATTTTCTTCCTCTACAAGTGGCTTGCTGCCAGAAGAAATCTGGCGGGCACGACGTGCAGCAAGAAGAACGAGATCAAAGCGGTTGCCAACTTTTTCAACTGCATCTTCAACCGTAACTCTAGCCATGTTCTTAATACCTTTAAAATTTAAAAATAAACTGTGAAACTTTAATTTTACAACAAAATTAACATAAGATTACATTTTTATGCTGAAAGATAAAATTTTTTTATTGTAGTAAATATAGCAACTATGATTATTATTATAAATCCTGATTACCTTCTTTAATCAGATTTTCTATCAGATCTGAAAGGGAATCTTTTTGATTATTCAGTTCACAGTGGCATTCTATGATAATTGATCTTATCTTTAATAAAGTTTCATCAAAATTGTCGTTTACCAGGACATAGTCATATTCATTGTAGTGTGATATTTCAGCAATAGCTTTCTGCATGCGGCCGTTGATGACCTCTTCACTGTCCTGAGCCCTGTTTACAAGTCTGCTTCTTAATTCAGTAAGAGAAGGCGGCAGAATGAAGATGCTTCTGGCGCTGGGAGTCTGTTTTCTTATCTGCTGAGCTCCCTGCCAGTCAATGTCCAGCAGCACGTCGTGGCCCTGATCCATCCATTGCTCTACAAGCTCTCTGGATGTTCCATAGTATTTATCACCAAATACATGAGCGTACTCATAAAAAGCGTTTCTGGCTATCAGTTTTTCAAACTCATCAACGCTGACAAAATGGTAGTCAACATGATCTACTTCGCCAGGTCTCATCGGTCTTGTGGTATGTGATACCGAAAGCTTTAATCTGTTGTCGGCGTTAAAGCGTTCTAACAGAGCTTTTATAAGCGATGATTTGCCAGCTCCGCTAGGCGCGGAGACTATAAATAAGGTTCCTTTTTGCATTGTATTATTTAATTTACAGACTGTTTATGAAGAAAAAAATACGGTTCTAGGAATTGTACCAATTTTCTAGGACCTTTCTTGCTTCTTCTATTCCAATTTTTTTCAGGGCCGAAAAAGCTATTACGTTAAAGGTGCCGTCAAATTCACTTAGCTGATGGGATACATTGGCTATAGCTTCTTTTTTGGCATTGGTTCCTATTTTATCTGCTTTTGTCAGCAGAATGAGGGCCGGCAGGTTAGCTGCAATAGACCAGTCTAGAATAAGCCTGTCGTGATCTCTGAGCGGATTTCTAATATCCATGGTGATCACAATTCCTTTAAGGCTCTGTCTTTTCTGTAAATATTCAGTCATAGATCTCTGCCATTCTTTTTTCATGTTTTCAGGAACGGCGGCATATCCATAACCTGGAAGATCGACAATATATTTATCATCCTTAACTTTAAAAAGATTGATAAGTCTGGTTCTTCCCGGAGTGCTGCTGGTTTTGGCTAAATGTTTCTGATCACAAATAGTGTTTATAGCAGAGGATTTTCCAGAGTTGGATCTTCCAATGAAGGCAATTTCTTTATTGGTATCAGCAGGTAGCTGACTGCAGTTCTGCGAGCTGGTAACGAAAACAGTTTTTCGAAAATCCAGCTCGCTCTTTTGGTTTTTTTCTATTTTTGTTGGCATTGGCTTAATTATTTTCGCCTAGCACCTGTTCGAGAATTTCATCTGGTGACATCTGACTGTGTTCTTCGAATTCGCGAACTACAGTAAAGTCGGTGTCATCCATTGCAAGTTCCAGATAGAATACATTGTTGCTCTCTGTGTAGAAAGTAACTTTTCTGTATTTAGGGTTGTCTAAAACAACGTTAATGCTTATCTGAAGTTCTCTTGGCAGTGCCAGCATTTTTGGTTGTGACTGAGTAATTGTACTATGCAAGTGATCGCTGACAGTTTTTGTAAAATTGCCAAGGATCTGGTTCATCAGTTCGCCCAGAGAATTACTTACTTCATCGGAGGTGTAATTCTGAGCAATGTCATTATCTCCCATTCCCATACTCTTCATGTAGCCTTTGTACAGCTCCATGGCAGTTTCTTTAGGGAAATTGATAACAACCATACCAGAAAAAGAACCTGTAAACATCACAAAGGTACCAATATCAGGTGTAAGTGATGTTTTAGTGATTCTCTGAACCATAGGGGTATATTTTACACTTGTCTTGGAAGCGGTTGTTAAAACATATGAAACGCTGTCGCACAGAGAAAGCATAATATCATCGCTAGAGATAGTCTTGATTGGGTTCTGCGCCATATATGTAACTCCATTTAGAGAGATTAAAAAACTTCAGTTTGATTAAATTGACTGGCAATAATTTAGAAAAAAACGTAAAGGTAAAGATAATTCTATCAATGAGCTTTTTTTTAGACAGATACTAATCTCGCAAAATTGGAATATTGCAGAATGATTAATTGTGAGTTGAGCTATAGCGCATACTTTATTGAAAAATTACCAGATATCAATAAAAAAGCTGCAGGCTGTAGAAGTATTAGACTTCTGCCTGCAGCTTTCTAAAACTGAATCAGTGAATGCCTAATTCCTTTATTTTTCTGGTTAAAGTATTTCTTCCCCAGCCCAGAAGCTTGGCAGATTCCTGCTTATGGTTTCCGGTAAATGACAAGGTTGCCTCGAGCATTACTCTTTCAAATTCCGGTACAGCCTCAGAGAGAATGTCATGCTCTCCTGCTTTTAATCTGCTGTCTACCCAGTTCCTCAGCTGTTCCTGCCAGGACATGCTGTCTGAAGAATGGCCTGATACTGAGGAATCGTCTTTTTCCTGATCATCCTTGGCATGGAGAATACTCTGCGGCAGATCCATGAGCTGAATATCTTTGCCAGTAACCATTACTGTCAGATATTTGCATAAGTTCTTTAATTGTCTGACATTTCCCGGCCACTGCTGTCTGCATAGAAAAACCAAAACCTCAGAAGTCAGTTTCTTTGGCTCAGTATGGGCGTTAGCCGCAGCCACGGTTAAGAAGTGCTTGGCTAGCATTGGAATGTCGTTGTTTCTTTCTCTCAAGGCCGGCATATTTATGTTCATTACATTCAGTCTGTAGTAAAGATCTGGAATGAATGTGCCTTTGTTTACCATGTCTTCAATGTTTCTGGAGCTGGAAGCAATTACTCTGACATTGCATTTGACAGGAGCGTGGCTGTTTACCGGTACGTAATTGTTGTTCTGCAGCACCTGAAGCAGTCTGGTCTGTGCATCCATAGGCATATCGCAGATTTCGTTTATGAATAAGGTTCCGTTCTCGGCTTTTTTAACCGCACACTCATTATTGGAACCTTCTTCACCAAATAATTCTGTTTCAATATTTTCCTTTGGAAGAGAAGACATGTTGATTGAAACGAATTTATGATCTTTTCTTTCTCCATGCTTATGCAGAGCAACGGCAACTAATTCTCTGCCTGTTCCTGATTCGCCCAGAATCAGAACCGGCAGCTCTGTTTTGGAAATTCTGCCGATGAATTTAAAGACTTCCTGCATGGCTGGAGACTTGCCGATGATATCGTCGTCGTCTTCAATAGAGTCCTCAACGGCTTCCTGATTTGCAATATGCTGCTGGGCTTTGAGCTTCTGTAAATTTACATGATGGACAGCTGCTCTTCTAATAACGGCTATTGCCTGTTCTATATCAAAAGGCTTTGGAATGTATTCAAATGAACCGTTGTCATAGGCATCGATGGCAGCATTTAGATCGCTGTGCGCAGTCATAATAATGAATGGGATGGTGTCATCTTTGGAGTGAACTGCCTTGATGAGATCAATACCGTTGATGCCTGGCATCTTTATATCAGACACGATTACATCAGGCACTTCTTTCTGAAGAGCCTCCAATGCAGCATCACCACTATCAAACAGTCTGTGCTCTATGTGATTTACTCCCAGGGCCTTGTCAAATACAAAGCGGATACTTGCGTCATCGTCTATGACCCAGATCATTGGATTCATGATATTTCCTCAAATTTTGCCTTTTTTTAGCGGCAGGATAACTTTGAAAACTGTCAAATCGCTATCACTGATGCATTCAATGCTTCCGTTATGATGCTCTACGATACTCTGCGCAATGGACAGACCTAAGCCGTTGCCTGTGGCCTTGGTAGATACCATTGGATAGAAGATGGTCTGCCTGATATTTTCAGGAATTTCCGGTCCGTTATTGATTACCGATATAACAATGGACGTCTGGTATTTTTTATTGTTTATAACCTGACCAAACGCAGCTCTGGTTTTTATCGTAATCAGCGGAGATTCTGTTTTGGCACTGGACAGCGCCTGCACTGCGTTCAGGATTAAATTGATAAAGACCTGTTCCATGGCGTCTGAATCTAAATTCAGTTCAGGCAGGCTGGGATCATAATCTTTTTTGATACTGACCTTGCCCTGTGTCTGCATAGCTATCAGGGACAGAACCTTTTCTATAACGAAGTGAATGTTGGTAGGAGTCATCGGACTTGGTTTCTGCGGACCAAGAAGTCTGTCTACCAGTGCCTTGAGCCTATCTGTCTGCTCTATGATAAGTGATGTATATTCCTTTAGCTCTACGGTGCTGCCGTAGGTCATTTCCAGTAGCTGCGCAGCTCCTCTGATGCCTCCTAGGGGATTCTTAATTTCGTGAGCTAGATTTCTGACCAGATCTCGGGCGGCATTGTGCTGATCGCGCAGCTGAATTTCGTCTATCAGCTTCTGCTGATGGACAATTGATTTGGCTTCTATTATTAAACCATGGCCGCGGTCGCCAAGATAGGCATCAATGGATATATCTACCTTTATAGTTCTGCCAGGCTCTGGAGAGATAAGCACATCCGCAGCCGAAAATCCCTGAAAATTCGGTTTGACGGCTAGAGCAAGGTTTTCTAGAAGACGGTGTTCATTTTTATCTATAAGACAGTCGAATCTTTTATTCTGCAGGCGCGAACGCGACATCCCAAACAATTGCTCAGCAGCACTATTGGCGTAAGTAATTCTGAGTAAATTGTCTGTGACGAGAACAGAAGTTCCTAGGTTTTCGATTATTGTCTGAGCGTTGTAGCGCATAAATTTCTGCTTATTGACCGATTTTTGTGCATTAATATAACCGCTGAATGGATTTTAGCATATTAATAGAAAATCAGCACAATTTTAGTGCAATAATCGTAAATAAATTTATGTCTATTGCCGCACATATAAGAAAAGCCTGCAGCTGCAGGCTTATCAGATATTGATTCGAAAATAACTTACTGTTATTCGGCTTTTTTACCGCCGCTGGCTCTGAAAGCTCTAACTCTATCAAGCTCGGACAGATTTTTCTTTCTGATTCTCAGGCTCTTTGGAGTAATTTCAACCAGCTCGTCCTCGTTAATGAACTCAAGGCACTGCTCAAGAGACATATGTACAGCAGGGGTCAGGATAATATTGTCATCAGATCCTGCGGCACGAACGTTGGTAAGCTTCTTGGTCTTTAAGGCGTTAACTGTTAAGTCATTGTCACGGTTGTGCAGACCGATAACCTCGCCCTCGTAAATTTCTTCACCAGGCTCAACAAAGAGACGGCCGCGCTCCTGCAGGAACCATAAAGCGTAAGGAACGCTTTTACCGGTTGAGTTGGAAATGATCACGCCGTTGATTCTCTCGCCGATAGTACCGCCTACGTATTCGTCATAGCTGTCGAATGTGTGGTACATGAGACCAGAACCTGAGGTCAGAGTCATATAGAGAGTCTGGAAGCCGATTAAACCTCTTGAAGGAATACGATAGTCTAAACGAACACGGCCTTTTCCATCAGGAACCATGTTTTTAAGATCACCTTTTCTTCTGCCGAGCTCTTCCATTACAGAACCCTGATTCTCTTCAGCCAGATCCAGTGTCAGAACCTCATATGGCTCTAAAGTTCTGCCGCCTTCCTGCTTAAGAATAACTTCAGGACGGGATACTGCAAGCTCATAGCCTTCTCTGCGCATTTCTTCAATCAGAACGGACAGATGTAATTCGCCTCTGCCTGAAACCTTGAAACGATCGGCATCTTCGGTGTTCTCAACTCTCAGGGCAACATTGTGCACGAGCTCTTCACGCAGACGCTCTTCGATGTTGCGGGAGGTAATGAATTTGCCTTCTTTGCCTGCAAAAGGAGAGGTGTTTACGCAGAAGTTCATGGATACTGTAGGTTCATCAACTGACAGAGCAGGCAGTGATTCAACTTTTGAAGGATCACATATGGTATCAGAGATTTTCAGCTCGCCTAAACCGGTTACAGCGATAATATCGCCAGCCTGTGCTGACTCTACCGGAGTTCTGTGCAGTCCAAGATATCCTAGAACCTGACCGATTTTTCCCTGACGAACATTGCCGTCACGATCAACTATAGATACCTGCTGATTTGACTTGGCAGTTCCTCTTGTTACTCTGCCAACGCCGATTACACCGACGAAGGAAGTAAAGTCCAGAGAGGAAATCTGCATCTGGAATGGACCTTCCAGATCAGCTACCGGCGGATTTACTCTGTCTACGATGGTCTGGAATAATGGCTCCATGTTGTCACCGTGACTTGCGACATCTAAAGAGGCCCAGCCCTGGAATGCGGATGCATAAACAACAGGGAAATCAAGCTGCTCATCGGTAGCGCCGAGATTATCAAACAGATCAAAAACCTGATCGATTACCCAGTCAGGTCTGGCGCCTTCACGGTCGCATTTGTTAATTACAACGATTGGCTTTAAGCCGCGAGCAAAAGCTTTCTGGGTAACAAAACGGGTCTGAGGCATTGGGCCGTCAACTGCATCAACTAACAGCAGAACAGAGTCTACCATGGACATTACGCGCTCTACTTCGCCACCGAAGTCAGCGTGTCCCGGGGTGTCAACGATATTGATACGATAGCCGTTCCAGTTTATGGCAGTGTTTTTAGAAAGAATTGTAATGCCGCGTTCTTTTTCGATGTCATTTGAATCCATCACGCGTTCCTGACCAAGTTCGTTTCGGTCTAGGGTGCCTGACTGACGGAGCAATTTGTCTACAAGCGTGGTTTTGCCGTGGTCAACGTGTGCAATAATTGCAATATTCCTAATATCCTGCATATTTCTTTTACGTAAAATCGGGTGCAAAGGTAGTTATTTTAAATGAGAAATGAGGAATGAGAAATGAGAAATGAAGGTCAAAATCAATAAAAAATGTTAAATAAACAGTTATTGACATTACTTTTTCCCAACTCTCAACGCTCAACTCT
>DMTG01000284.1 GCA_003477345.1 Succinivibrionaceae bacterium
GGATTATTCGTTCAAGGCAATACCCTTCTATTACCAAAGCACTATGGGGCAAGGCTCTGTGGAGTCCATCTTATTTTGCTTCTTCCTGTGGAGGTGCTCCTATTTCCATTATCAGACAATACATAGAACAACAAAAAACACCTGATTAGTATGGCGACTTATATCCACGCCCTAAAGGGCGGGGTTTTACGGCGCCTTTTGATAAATTGCGCTTACTCTGCAGGAATCGGCGCAATTTTCAGGAGACTATCAGCTAAACTGAAAAATCATAGAAGTTCTTATAATATGCTTTAAACCAGTCAAAATATTTATGAAGACCTTCTCCTATGGAGATATAGTCTCTCTTGCCGTAAATACGCTCAAATTTTGTAGTATCAGCAGTCAGGCTCTGTATTTCACCTTCCGGCAGCGGCTCATATCTTATAAGAGCCTTTCTTCCGGACAGCTTCTCTATGGTGCTGATAAAATCTGATATCGCAACTGGTGAATTTGTTCCTACGTTTATGGTTTCAAACTTAGGTTCTGTTTCAGGTACCTCAAAGCAGATCCTGCACAAATCCTCTATGCAGTCATCTATATACATAAAATCATGCGAAATATCACCATTGTTATATACTGGAATTATTTCTCCGCTGTATAAATCTTCGGTAACGATATTAGATAAAGTATCAGGCCTTGCGAATGGACCGTATATGTTGAAGAATCTCACTGCCAGAGACTGCATGTTATACAGTTTGGCATAAGTCTCGGCGGCATCTTCGCACATGCTTTTGGTCGCGCCGTATATAGAATCAGGATGAATCAGGTTCTTGTCATCCTCCACCAGCTTCTTGTTCTGGGCATTGCCGTATACTGCTGCAGATGAGGCAAAAACAAAGCGCGGTCTGTTAATAGGATCGATATCTCTTATACCGTCCAGGACATTGAGAAAGCCGTTGACATTAACTTTAAAGAAAACAAAAGGAGACAGTGAGGAAGCACTGACAGAGGTCATACCGGCCAGATGCAGAACCAGATCATAATTGCCATCTATAATATTTGCCTTGATAGTCGGGGTTTCTGTTATGTCCAGTTTTTGAATTTCCAGATTGCCTGTCTGTACGTAGCTCGCCCTGTCAAGCTGGCCGACATCAATACCTATGGAACTTAGTCTGTCATATTTAATTTTGGCTGAATAGGTAAAATTATTTAGATCATCAATTCCTACGACGTAATAACCTCGTTTCAGACATTCCTTTACCATATGAATGCCAATAAAACCAGCAGCGCCTGTTATCAATACTCTTTTCATAAGAAAAAAACTCTATTTATCTATAATATATTATTTTTATGCTTTGATTATAGAATATGCCAATAGTCTTTTTCCAATTTAAAAACAACGTTGTTTCACACTTCCGACTAAATGATCATACGGATTTAAAAAAAATGCAGGCTTTCTGGCAATAATCATTTATTTCTTATTTTTTAAAGGTAATTTTTTTAAATTCCCAGGAGGCAGCAGTAAAGAATCTCCTATCTGCAGAGTTCCTTTATATTTCAGCAGTTCCATAAATTCAGGATGATTTCGTAAAGTCTTTCTCCCCACAATACGATAGCTGCTGTCACAGTGCTCAGAATTGATGAGAGCCGGAGAAACCTGCATAAAGTCAACTTCAGGATTGAATACCTTCATGGCCCATGAGTCATTTACCCCGGAAACACATATCTTGTCTACTTTTTCCTTGTTGCTCAGCGCCAGGGTGGTTTTTATAGCTTTCATAGGACTTATATACGGATTTATATCCATCATCGCAAATCCCAGCAGGAAGGACATTATCAGAATGCTGGATGCAAAAACAGACAATCCGTCAATAGGGCTCGCGTTTATAACCTTGAAAATTGCCAGGGCTGAAAATAAGGCCACAAACAGCAGTGCGGAAACTACAAAGACATTCTGTAATATGACATATTCAGATCTTACGAAAAACGATACTGCAAATAAAAATATAAAAGGAACGATTCCTAAAAGAAGCAGCCATTTGATGATTCTGTCACGGGCTCCCTGCTTCTGAATGTAGTACACAAAGAGAAATGGCAGTGTAACTACCGCATATATCAGAATATATTCTGATCTGTAAGAAGAAATGTACGAAACAAAAATTGCAGTTAAAGGCAGTAAAATTGCAAACTGAACTTTAGTATGCATCTCTGCCCGTTCTTTTATAAGAGTTCTTATAAAAGCGTATATGGCACAGAAACCAAGCGGAAGAGAGAGATACCAGAATGAAAATAGATAATAAAATATGGTGTGACCTTCAAAAACTCCGCCAAATATCTGCTCTGCAACTGTATTCAGATTAGCAGAAACAAAAAGCCAGCGTCCCTCATACCAGACCAGCACCAGGTTTAAAAGATAAACTCCCAGCAGGATCAGAATATACCTGATAGTAAAAATTCTGAAGTAGATACTGGCCTTCTTTTTTACCAGAAGCATAAACATCACCAGAATGAGTTCTATGAGAACCGGTGCTGCTCCACTGGTGTAAAAGGCCAGAAAAGTAAAAAGAGGAACTGCAATATTCCCTCTTTTACATTCAATGTCGGAATTTTCGGAAAATATATGCACTCTGTAGGTCAGAAAAGACATGCTTATAAGAGCAAACATCATCCCCGGCACAATCGGAGAGACAATATAGATACTGAAGAAGAGAAAAGGCATGGATAGCATGCAGAAAGCAGCTCTTCCGCGCATATTCTTTTGAAGCAGACTGCTGAAAGTAGTATCTAAAATCACAATGCAACAAGCGGCACTTACCGCATTAACTGCCAAAAGCAGATTCCCCCTGGCGCCTTCCAGCGCATAGTCCAGCATGCTAAGCCACATGTACAGCGGAGGAATTTCTGTAAAAGGATGCTGTCCTTCTCTGAAAAATGTAAAAAATCTTCCATCGTGCATTGCATCTGAGGCAATGGCCAGATAACTTATTTCATGATGGGCGCCTAAATCTCTGAACCAGATCATCGGAATCGAGATCACTATCAGAATTAAGGCTGTTATGATTACCTGTCTGTTTATATGTTCTTTTATCAAAATAACTGACCTTTAAGAATTTTTTTATTCTTTTGGCTGCAAAGAAAGTTTATTTTTAATTTTATAAATTTTGCCTATTTTTTCACAAAATTATTCAAAACACAAAATAGGAGTTTTTTAACGGATTAGCAGCGATTATTTAAATATCACAGCCTTTGATTTGAACAGGTATATTTTAGATATGCAATCGAAGTGTCCTCTATCTTCAGAAACTTCGATTGAAAAAATGATCAGGTCAGACTTTGATTTTTTCAGTCTTCTCTAGATATGAAATTGCTTGATCTTATCTGGGTTTCTATATATCGGTTTTTAAGCCAGATAAATGCCATCAAATCAATCACGCCATTGAATATGCTTTTGAAAAAGCAGTGCTTTGATCGGCCGTAAATTCTTTTCTTGTAGCGTACCGGCACATTTATTACGTTATGTCCGGTTGCTTTAATAAAACCTGGAACGAAATACTGCATCCCGACAAACCAGGGAAGATTTTTGAGAATCTGGGTATCACCTACTCTAAGAGGACAGGTAACATCATTCATGCCGTCACGGGTAACGCTCTTTCTTATGAAATTAAAAAGTTTTACTTTTAATTTTACTAAAGGATTTTTTATCAGCGACAGATCTCTTTCTCCACAGACGAGACTTGCTTCAAAACGTTTTTTTAAAAGCAGCTCGAAATCCTCTGGATCTGTTTGCAGATTTGCCTCTATATATCCTAAAAACGGAGATTTTACTTCATCAATTCCTGCTTTGATTGAGGCAGTAAGACCGCTTCTCATCTTTAGAGACAGAAAGAAGAAGTGCTCATGCATCGAGCACCAGTTTAAAATTATATTTTTCGAATCATCATCAGAGCAGTCATCCACTATCATAAAACAGACTTTTACGGATGCTCGCTGGCGATATTCCTCTAGGGATTTGAGCAGTTCCTGAAGAGTAACCTGTTCATTATAGACAGGCACTATAACGGTCATCTCATAATCTATAGTAGTATTCATTATAATTTTTGTTAGCCTTTTTTATTTTTATTATGTTGTAACCAAAAATTCCGCGTATTTTTTTTGCTCGCCAATGCTTAGGATTGAAGCAGTTTTAGTTTCATTGGCTCCCTAGTGATATAATCTATTTCAGTTTTTTATATAATAACAAAAAATGTGAACTATATCCCATTTTTTTGCTTTTTTAATTTTCACAAGGATAGCAGCAATGGCTGAAGAAACAATTTTTACCAAGATAATCAATGGTTCAATTCCTTCCAATATTCTTTATCATGATGATCAGGTAACTGCCTTTTCTGATATCAACCCCAAGGCCAAGCACCATATTCTGATTGTGCCAAACAAACCAATTCCGTCAGTTGCCGATGTAGAGCCAGAGGACGAGTTAGTTTTAGGACATCTGTTTATTGTTGCCAGAAAGCTGGCTACCGATTTAGGTGTTAATGAATCAGGCTATCGTCTGATGGTTAAAGTAGGTAAAGACGGCGGTCAGGAAGTTCCTCATCTTCATATGCATCTGCTGGCAGGCGGAGATCTGGGATTCTTAGGCTTCCCAAAAAACGGGCAGTAAAAAATTAGATTTAATTTTTACGCACACACTATTTAGGTTATAACCATGAAAAAATCCGTATTCCTTGCAGTTACAGGATTAGCATTATCTATTGGACTGACAGGCTGTGTTTTAAATGAAGAACAGTCAGATAAGATACCTGTTGAGGCAGTTAACGAAAAACCAAAGCCGGCGCCTCAGCGTCCAAAACCAAGACCTGCTCAGAAGCCTCAGGCTGTCGAAGAAGAGCCTGCTTTGGAAAATGAAACCGTTATTGATCAGGCATTTGGCGATCAGAATGCACTGCAGGGTAAAAGAACACTGCCTGACGGCACAGTTGCCGAGGTTGATGGAGTAACCGGTGCCTATGTGCCATCTTATGATGAAAATTCAGATGGACAGGAACTTCCTCCACATTCTCCTGAAGATGCAATGCCTGAACCGCCTAAAGATGAAACTTTAGATGAAGTCAAGCAGATGCCTGATTTTGCAAGTTCCAGCAATTTAAACAGCAGCTGCAAGCCGTCTCTGAATGAAGCTGTACAGAAGAATTCAGAACTGCTGGCAAAAGAACTGTCAGCAAGATTAAATGTTGCCCCAGGAGATATTTTTGTTGCCAACACCGTTATCCCTGATGAGCTGTTAGACTGCATTAAAGATTCGAGCGGCGCTGTCAAGCGTGGTTTTACCAGTGAAAGCAAATTCACGGTCAATGAATCGCTTAAGTCAACTGCAGACGGCAGAGCAACTATAGTTCCTCAGATAATGCGTATCGCAAGACAGGAAAAAATTCCTTACCTGGCAGTTACAGTCATTAAGAAAGTGGCTGGCAAGTTCAGAGTCACCATGCGTGTTTTAAGAGTTGTAGACGGAATTACTCTGACCCAGAACTACAAAAATTTAGAATAAATATATTAAAAATTAAAAAGTTAAGATGATTTCTTTTTCAGATCTCTGTATTATGCGAGGCTCGCGCGTCCTTGTGGAAGGTGCGACTGCCTCAATTTATCCTGGACAGAAAGTGGGAGTTATTGGCCGCAATGGCTGCGGCAAGTCTTCCCTTTTCGCAGTTTTAAAAGGAGAACTTACTCCGGAAAACGGAAGTTTCTCTATACCTAAAGACTTAAGCATAGCTTCTGTATCACAGCAGACCCCTGCCCTTTCAGAGTCAGCTTTAGACTATGTCATTGACGGAGACAAAAATCTACGCGAGCTGCAAAGAAAGCGTCAGCAGGCAGAGGCTGATGGTGACGGCAATAAAATTGCGCTGCTCGAAGAACAGCTGGGTCTTGCCGGAGTCTGGACAATAAAATCAAGAGCAGAAGAACTGCTGCATGGTTTAAGTTTTTCTGATGACGAAATGACCAAGAGCGTCAGTGAGTTTTCAGGCGGTTGGCGCATGCGACTCAATCTGGCGCAGGCTCTGATACAGAATTCTCAGCTGCTGCTGTTAGAC
>DMTG01000042.1 GCA_003477345.1 Succinivibrionaceae bacterium
TCGGCAGATATCGTAGCCGCTTCCTCTCTGCATACCGCCATTGGATTCACCCAGCAGAGTCAAGCCGACATAGCTTCTAGATGAAGATCTTCCAAGACACATACCGTGAGAGTTTGCAATTACACTGGTAGAAACATAGCTGTCAAAGCCAGCACCATCCGAGGCTTTTATGCCCTCAGGAGAATCCTTAACTGCTAATCTGTCTATATCCACGACATACTTTACTGCCTTGTCAGGATCGTTTAGCGTCTCATATAAAAGCTCTAGATCCTGATTTTCTGTGCAGATTAAATCCTTATCACAGATGCCGGCACACTCATCTTTATCGGCAAATTCAGCTATTGCCAGAGCAGATTTGATGCATTCCTGTACAGCCTGTTCTGACAAGTCAGTGGTTGATGCGCCACCTCTGCGATGATCCACGTAGACAGTGATATCCATGCCGTTATCGCTGTTGAACTCTATGTTCTCTACTTCCTTATCTCTGCTAGAAACGCTCAGTCCTTTTGAACCACCAATTGATACTGAGCATTCGTCTGCTCCCTGACTAACAGCACTATTTACTATTGCCTGAGCTTTTGCTTTTAGAAAATTTTCTTTTTCTAATACTTCACTTTTAAAATCATTCATGACACTTTGTCTCAATAATTGTTTTAAATCAGGCGTTCTGGCCGCCAACTGTAATCGCATCTATCTTAAGTGTCGGTTCACCGATGCCTACCGGTACAGCCTGACCGGCTTTTCCGCAGGTTCCTATACCATCGTCAAAATCAAGATCGTTGCCAACCATTGAAACCTGCTTCATAGTGCTTGGACCGTTACCTATGAGGGTGGCGCCTTTTATCGGAGAAGAAATTTTTCCATCCTTGATTAGATATGCCTCTGAAGTAGAAAATACAAATTTTCCAGAGGTAATATCTACCTGACCGCCTTTGAAATTAACTGCATAAATTCCGTTTTTGACACTTTCTATAATTTCGCCGCGATCATAACTGCCGTTCTGCATATAAGTATTGGTCATGCGCGGCATTGGCAGGCAGTTATATCCCTGTCTTCTGCCGTTTCCTGTAAGTTCCTGACCCATAAGAGATGCATTCTGCCTGTCCTGCATATATCCTTTGAGTATGCCGTTTTCGATAAGCACGTTGCATTTAGAAGGAGTGCCCTCGTCATCATAAGTAAGCGAACCTCTGCGGTTAGGCATTGTTCCGTCATCGATTATGGTGCAGGCTTTGGAAGCAACCTGCTGTCCTATAAGTCCTGTAAATGCAGAAGAGCCTGTTCTGTTAAAGTCACCTTCTAATCCGTGGCCTACTGCCTCATGAATTAAAACTCCAGGCCATCCTGAGCCAAGTACTACCGTCATCATGCCTGCAGGAGCGGCAATACTTTCCATATTTACGGCACCTATTCTGACTGCCTCTTTTGCAACAGCGTCTGCCTTTCCAAACTTTAAAAGTTCATCTAGCATTACGGCACCGCCGGTAGCTGCAAAGCCATTTTCTCTGCGCCCCTGACTTTCGAGAACAACATTGACTGCAAGATTAACAACCGGTTTAATGTCGCAGGTTATACGCCCTTCGGTCGTCTGTACTATTGTTATCCTGCTGCTGCAGCCTAAACTTGCCATAACCTGTATAACACGCGGATCTGCAGCTCTGGCCACCTTGTCGACACGCTCTAAAAGCTCAACCTTCTGCTTTCTGCTTAACGAAGTCAGAGGATCATCGCTTACATACAGCGGCTTGTTATCAAGCAGACGGGGAGTGACATTTACTTTTGATTCTACGTTGGTAGAGCTTATTGATCTTGCAGCAATACAAGCTTCTTTCAAGGACTTTTCTGACAGAACGTCACTATAGGCAAATCCGGTTTTTCCTCCAACAACGGCACGAACGCCTACGCCCTGACTGATGTCGAAAGAACCGCCTTTTACAATTCCCTCATCCAGTGAAAAACCTTCAGATACACACCTTTCAAAAAAGATATCGCCAAAGTCGATGGTTCTTTCGTTCAGTAAAGCTACCGCTTTATTCACAACAGAGTCATCAATATCTGATCCCTGCCATATTGCTTTCTGAGCACGCTGCTTGATTTTATCCATATAAATATCTATATAACGTTAAATTTCAATATAAAACTTTTAAGTAATGCAAAATCCGTCAGTCTGGATATTACATTTTTTCTGCTTTGAATTCTGGTCGAATGCCGAACTCCATAAGTATATTCATTACCTGAGAAAATGGTAACCCGATGACAGAAGATAAAGATCCTTCAATCTTTTCAATAAACATGGACGCTATTCCCTGAATTGCGTACCCTCCTGCTTTATCAAGCCCCTCTTCTGTATCAGCATAGAAAGACGCTAATTCATTGCTTACAGGAGCAAAAGTTATTTTGGTTTCTTCTATGATTTTTCTGGTTTTATCCTGAAAAACTACTGCCACACCTGTGTATACCAAATGGCTGCGACCGCTTAGCATTTTCAGCATTTGAATCGATTCTTCACGATTGCCAGGTTTACCCAGTATTTTTCCATCAAGATCTATTACAGTATCTGCAGCTACTACAATGCTGCCGTAATTGTCTTTTGCAACACTGCACGCTTTCTGATAAGACAGTCTGGATACCAGATCCTTGGGCAGCTCTCCTACCAGTGGGGTTTCATCTATATTTGGGATTATTATTGAGAAATCAATGCCAAGCATAGAAAAAAACTTGGATCTCCTAGGAGATCCAGAAGCTAATATCAAATTAGGCATCAATCTGATTTCTCATTGTTTACCGGCACGGAGAATGATCTGCAGGCGATTAAAAGCAGGAAATATACAATTGGCCAGAGTACACCAAGAACCACACTTGGGATCCATACGTTCAGATCGTATGTTCCTTGTCCTATGATGTGTTCAAACCAGTAGCCTATAACATTAACCACTACATTTACCATACAGATGATAAATGACTGCTGCCAGACAGCATACTGAGGGAAACGCTTAAACTGAGAGGTTATCAGATAGATCTGCGTTGCCAGTAGAAAAGCATTGATACCAAGGGGAGCCCCGGTTAGCAGATCTAAAATAAGCCCTACAAGCCAGGCAAATTCTACGTTAATTCTCTTAGGATTTATAAGACCGAAAAAAATTAAAACCAGAATAATTATATTCGGACGATTTACATCTATAGATTCAGGCAGTCTTATGATTTGCAGTACCAGCGCAAAAATCAGTACTGGTATAAATACAAAAAATATAGAACGCGTATTCTGATCTGGAAGACTCATTGATTATCTCCCTGCGCAGCACGATCTTCGTCAGTATCAGAAATATCACTGCGTATTATTTTAGTTTCTGAATTATCCTGTCTAGACAAAGATTCTATCAATCTCTTAATCTTCTCCTGCTTCAAAATAATCTTGCTGTCAGTCGGCTTTTTAAAATGCTGCTCAGCTATTTTTTCAGTTTCCTCTATATCGTTATACCAGAACATCAGAACATATCTCATTCTGTCCAGATCGACAGAAGGCTTGGCTTTAATTAACGCAAATGGCTGAGACTCATCAAAGCCCACTGAGGTTACTGTAGCCACAGGATATGGCTCAGGGAAACGCCCGCCTAAACCAGAGGTGACCAGTAAGTCACCAACTCTTATATCTGTACTGCGTGGAACATTGTTTACTAGAATCTCGTCGCCGACACCAGAGCCTGAGGCAATTGCTCTGGTCTGATTACGCATATCCAGAATAGGAATAGCACTGCTCGGATCTGTTAGCAGCAATACTCTTGAATACGCAAAATTAACAGATATAACCTGTCCTACCAGTCCCTGATCGGTTACGACCGGCATTCCTTCATAAACACCTGACTGCGCGCCACTGTTTACAACCACACGCCTTAAATAAGGATTAGAATCGACATCAATAACTTCGGCAAATAATCTTTTAGAAGAAGATCTCTGAGGTGAATTCAAGAGTTTTCTCATTGCCTCATTTTCTGATTCTAATGATTTTAGACGCAGAATATCCGCTCTCTGAAGAAAAATATCTGAAGACAGTTTTTCATTTTCTTCTATTAGCTCACTATGTCCTTTGAATTGCGTTGATACCATGCGAGATACAGCATTAGGCGAATCTGCAAACATCAATACCGGATATAGCGCAGTTTCGAGATAATACCTGAAATCTTTTAGCACCTTTGATCGCATATCAAAAGCTAAAAGAGCAATAGAGAGAACAAAAAGTAAGAGAAAACGAAAATGAATAAACAAGCTTGGCTGTTCTGGTTTATTCAAGATAAAAGTTCCTATATGCAGCAGGACCTGAAGACAGATCCTGCATAATTAAGCATTATTACTCAAAGATTTCATTATCCTGAGTATCATACATCTCTAAAGCTTTTCCTCCACCTCTTGCGACACAGGTTAGAGGGTCATCTGCTATAACAACAGGGATACCTGTTTCCTCACGTAATAATTTGTCGAGGTTATGCAGTAAAGCACCGCCGCCTGACAGCATCATTCCATGAGTACAAATATCAGCAGCTAACTCTGGTGGAGATTTTTCAAGAGCTGTTCTAACAGCACTGACAATTCCTTTGATTGGATCTGAAAGAGCTTCTAGAATCTCATTTGAGTTCAAGGTAAATGAACGAGGAACACCTTCAACAACAGATCTGCCTCTTACCTCTTTTTCATGCATCTCCTGCTCAGCATATGCAGAACCGATTTCGATTTTTATCTGCTCAGCGGTGGATTCGCCAATGTCATATCTCTTTGTGTTTCTCACGTAATCAATAATGGCCTGATCAAATCTGTTTCCACCAATTCTGACAGAGCTTGAATATACTACGCCGTTCAATGAGATGATTGCGACTTCTGTAGTACCGCCACCGATATCAACAATCATTGATCCAGACGGTTCAGAAACAGGAAGTCCGGCACCAATAGCGGCAGCCATAGGCTCAGTAATCAAATATACTTCGCTTGCACCTGCGCCTTCTACTGATTCGCGAATAGCTCTTCTTTCTACCTGAGTTGCTCCACATGGAACACATACCAGAACGCGAGGAGAAGGCTTAAACGGAAAATAATGAGAGCCAGTTAAAACCTTGTCTATAAAAGCCTGCAACATTTTTTCAGTGTATTGAAAGTCTGCAATAACACCGTCTTTCATAGGCCTAATAACTTCTATGTTATCAGGGCTACGACCTAACATGCCTTTTGCTTTTTTACCAACGGCATCAACTCTGCGCTGAGCTCCATTTCCGCTACGATCTATTCTAACAGCGACAACAGATGGCTCATTCAAAACGATGCCCTTATTCTTTACATATACAAGTGTATTTGCTGTTCCAAGATCTATTGAAAGATCGTTTGAAAACATGCTACGCAATTTCTTAAACATTATTTTTAGGGCCTAATCAAAAATATTGCTGGAAAACCTTCCTGCTTTTAATTGTAAAAAAGTATAACACAGCCTTTATTTCAATAAACTACGACATTGCAAGCTTTTATAAAAAACTTGACTTGGTTAGCGCTAATAACTGTAATGAATAAATAATTAGCTTTCTCTTAGAGCAAGAATTTTATATCAGCGTATCTTACTAAAAAGGAAGCTCGTCATCTATAAAATCTGAGTCTGGATCATTATTGACTACAGTTGCAGGAGGAACCGCTTCTTTTCTCATTGGCTGCGGTGCATTCATATTCTGCTGAGCATTAACGCTGCTGTTTCCATATCCTGCAGGTGCCTGTGAACCGTAGCCGGCATTAGGCTGTGCTCCATAACCACCATATGCACCGCTAGGAGCATTTCCGCCGCCATAGCCATTTGCTGATCTTGCATTAGCCTGAGGCTGACCGTTATAGTTAGAAGCAGGTCTCTGCTGATAAGTTGAATTATCGGTGCCCTGTGCTCTTGGTCCACCAAGCATCTGCATCTCATCAGCCACAATTTCTACGGTACTTCTTTTCTGTCCCTGCTGATCGGTGTATGAATTAGTATGCAGCTTTCCTTCTATATATACCTGGCTTCCCTTGTGAAGATACTGCTGACCTATTTCTGCCAGACGGTTCCATAAAACAACTCTATGCCACTCTGCATAATCGCTGTATTCTCCATCAGCATTTCTTCTTCTCTCATTGGTAACCATAGACAGATTGGCTACTTTTATTCCTGTACCAGTTGTTCTACAAACCGGCTCATCACCCAGTGTGCCAATTAATATAACTTTATTGACGCCTCGTACCATATATTACAAATCCTTCAGTTGAGATCTTAATTTACTAATATGTATATAAATCTTGCTTATTTTGCAAAATTGCTCTTACAAGCAATTTCTTAATTGAGTTACTCTTTTTCTTACGCGATAAAAAAATTGAATTAATAAAGCTTTTTTTAAACGAACTATTATATTGTAATTGCAAAAGAGTCTCTTAATAAAACTGATCAATAAATCTATGCGCTGCATTCCCTCTGTTTTTAGAGGATGGTGTCTTCCTGTTCAATAGTTCTAATGCGCTATGCATTTGGGTTTACGCCACAACAGGCTATCCCCGGCTGCCACCTGTTCTTGGTTTTCTTAGCGTTTATTTTAATAGCCGTTCATCCCGCCGCCTGTAGAGGTGAGGTGAATTCTTGCTATGCAGGGTAAAAACTATCGAATAGTCGTGCCTTGTATAATATTTATCAGATCTATAAATCTATACAGAAATTGTCATATTATTAGGCATCAGACCGCAGTTAAAAATATTTTATAGTTTAAATTGCAAATAAGCATTCTAAAACAAAGTTTATTATATGTGAAAACCACTTAAAGCATAAAAAATGTCATTTTGTGCATTTTTTGTTTCTTTATTGATTATTTCTCTAAAAATAATAGCTTTTTTATTTTTTCTTTTTAAATTAGGTTATGGAAAATATAGTAATTAGAGGCGCAAGAACTCACAATCTTCGTAATTTAACGCTGACTATTCCAAGAAATAAGCTCTGCGTAATTACAGGCTTGTCCGGCTCTGGAAAATCATCTATCGCTTTTGACACTCTGTATGCTGAAGGACAGCGCCGTTACGTAGAATCTCTGTCTTCATATGCAAGACAGTTCCTTTCTCTTATGGATAAACCTGACGTAGATTCCATAGACGGATTATCTCCGGCAATATCCATAGAGCAGAAATCTACATCTCATAACCCTAGATCCACTGTCGGAACCATTACAGAAATTCATGACTATTTAAGACTTTTATGGGCTAGAGTAGGCGAAGCCAGATGCCCAGAGCATGGAACTGTTCTAAAAGCCCAGACGGTATCTCAGATGGTAGACGCAACCCTTGCCATGCCAGAGGGAGAAAAATTCATGATTTTATCTCCGGTAGTAAGGGGCAGAAAGGGAGAATATAAACAGCTTTTAAATCAGCTCTCTCTTGCCGGATTCATCAGAGCGCGAATCGACGGGGAGATCTGTGAGTTATCAGATCCGCCTGAGCTTGGTCTGCGTATAAAACATACCATAGAAATCGTAGTTGACCGTTTTAAAATAAAAAGCGATATAAGACAGCGAATCGCCGATTCCTTTGAAACAGCCCTTAAATATTCAGAAGGTCTGGCAATTCTTGCACCTTTGGGAGAACACTCGCCAAAAGAAGAAAAACTTTTTTCTGCCGGATACTCCTGCCCTATCTGCGGCTACTCCATACCAGAACTTGAGCCTAGAGACTTTTCTTTCAACAACCCTCACGGTTCATGCCCTACCTGCGACGGCTTAGGATCACAGCTGCTGCTAGATGAGGACAAAGTCGTTCCTGATAAAAATAAATCTATATTTGAAGGAGCAATTTTAGGCTGGGACAGGCGTTACATGTTCTATTTCAGATACCTAGAACAGGTAGCAAAATATTACAACATAGATATTCATAAACCATTTAAGGAACTGACTAGAAAAGAGCAGGAAATCTTCTTATACGGTACCGGCTCAGAAGCAATTCCCATGACATTTAAATCTGCACGCGGAAATAAAGTAGAAAAGGTTGTAGAGCCTTTTGAGGGAGTAATTCCTAACTACGAAAGACGTCTTAAGGAAACCGAGTCAGATTTTGTCAGAAGCTACATTGCAACTTTAATGACACCGCATCCTTGTCCTGACTGTCAGGGAGCGCGTCTTAAAAAAGAATACTGCAATGTTTTTGTAGATAATAAATCACTGCCAGAGATAAATAAGCTCTCAATAAATAATGCTCTGAAATTTTTTGATTCTATAAAGTTAAATGAGCAGGGCAAGAATATTGCAGAACGAGTTTTAAAAGAAACCAAAAACAGACTTGGGTTCCTAAAACAGGTAGGGCTTGGCTATCTCTCTTTAGCCAGATCCGCAGAAACCCTATCTGGAGGCGAGGCGCAGAGAATCAGACTTGCAAGTCAGATCGGATCAGGCCTGGTCGGCGTTATGTATATTCTAGATGAACCAAGCATCGGTCTTCACCAGCGCGATAACAGCAAGCTGATTTCCGCGCTCAAAGATCTTAGAGATTTAGGCAACAGCGTCATAGTGGTTGAACATGACGAAGAAACCATGAGAGCTGCAGATTATATTCTAGATATCGGTCCGGGCGCCGGAGTTCACGGAGGAAATGTTGTTGCAGAAGGGCCGATTGATAAGATAATTGCAAATAAAGAGTCACTGACAGGTGCGTATCTGAGCGGTAAGCTGACCATACCTATTCCTGCTAAAAGAGTAAAGCCTAAAAAGGCCAAGTCTCTGACGCTCGAGGGCTGTACAGGAAATAATCTGAAAAACATTTCAGCCAGTTTCCCTTGCGGATGCCTAACGGTAGTAACCGGTGTATCCGGATCAGGCAAATCAACTCTCGTAAACGATACGTTAGTCAGATCAGCTGAGCGCATATTAAACGGCGCCACTGTAAATGAAGATCCAGCTCCCTGCAAAAAGATCAATGGATTTGAAAACTTCGATAAGATTATCTGCATCGATCAGAATCCTATCGGGCGTACTCCGAGATCCAATCCTGCAACATATATTGGTCTTTTTCAGGAAATAAGAGATCTGTTTGCCCAGACTCCCGAAGCCAGAGCCAGAGGATATCTCCCGGGACGCTTCTCCTTTAACGTAAAAGGCGGCCGCTGTGAGGCCTGTCAGGGCGACGGTACGATAAAAGTCTCCATGAACTTCCTGCCGGATG
>DMTG01000010.1 GCA_003477345.1 Succinivibrionaceae bacterium
CGTTACTCTTTTTCTCAAGCAGTTCAGCCCATTTCTGGCAGCCCAGATCAAAAGGTTCGCCCGGATTATTTTCATAACCCAGTTTTAAGACTACCTGATCAGCAGCCGCTGCCGTGGTCATCAAAGTACCTGCAAGTAATAGAGTACCAACGGCGGCACTTAATGTTTTATTGATTTTATTCATCATAAAACTCCTTTATGTTGTTTGTTAAATTTTAGTAGTCGTGAATTAATAGCCGTGGGATGTAGCTCCCCCGTCAACTGCAATATCCTGTCCCGTAATAAAGGTTGCAGCTTCGCTCAGCAGAAACAGCACCATGTAGCCAATCTCCTTCGGCTCTCCGAAACGATTGAGCATCATGCGATTCTGTGCAGCTTGTTTTCGGTCTGGATGTTCTTCAAACATCTTCTGATTAAGACTGGTTAAAAACCAGCCCGGGGCAACGGAATTTACCAGAATATTGTCATTCTTCCACTCCTCAGCAAGTCCCCGGGTAAGTCCGGTTATGCCTGATTTGGTCATACAGTAGGGAACTACGCCGCTAAACCCCATATAAGCTCCCATTGAACTTATGGAAACAATACGTCCGATAAACTCTGATTTTTTAAGATAGGGATAACAAAGAGAGCACATCTTAAATGCTGCTTCCAGGTTAATATGGGCAATTTTCTGATACTCTGTATCAGAAAACATTTCAGCGCGCTCCTTATGGCTGATGCCTGCGTTATCGACAAGAAAATCAAGATGACCTTCCTTTTCAATCAGGGCTGTTACTCCCTTCTCCATCGACTGCTGATCATATAGATCAATGGCCAGATCTGACACTCTGGAGCAGTCCTGATCATCACAGGTATGAGGGTGACGCGAAAAATTGTAGACAGCAGCTCCGGCTTTTGACAAAACTTCCGCAATGGCAGAACCTATGCCTCTGGAAGCCCCGGTTACGATGCCAACTCGTCCTTTAAGCGAAAACAGCTCGTTTACAAAATTTGCAGACTCATCCATTTACTTAACCTCGGTCAGTGCAGATTCTTTGAATCTGAAGCCAAACCCGCTGCCCTGTCGCGGATAGGCATAGCCATTTTCCATATGAAGCTGGTTGTCAATAATGCCGTCGATCCAGTCAAAGGACTCTGAGCCGAAAGGCTTTCTGATGGTGCATAGAAGAGGAACATCATAATCACGGTAGTAATGAGGAAGCACCGGAATGTTATAGCTTTCAGCAAGTGCGGCGGAATCACGCCAGCCCTCTACGCCGCCTAGACGAATAAGATCAGGCTGCCAGAGATCGATAGCATTACGTCTGATAAGTTCTCTCAAAGCTCCGGTATCGAATTCACGCTCTCCCATTGCTATAGAAATTCCACATTTGCGTCTTATCTGTTCATAGCCCTGGAAATCAGTGTTTATTACCGGCTCTTCAAACCAGTAGATATCATACTGTCTGGCCTTTTCTGCCAGGGTCAGCGCATCAGGGACGCTTAATGCCTGATTGGCGTCCATCATAATCTTTACGCCGGAACCTAAGGCCTCGCGGCAGGCTCTAAGACGATTAAGATCATTTTCAATACTGCCGCTGCCAACCTTTACCTTTACCGCAGTAAAGCCGCGTTTTTTATAATTGGTAACCTCTTCGATAAGTTCCTGTTCCGTATAGGAAATCCAGCCGCCGCTTCCGTAAACCGGAATTTTAGTCTGATTAGTTCCAAGCATCTTCCAGATAGGCAGATCTACAGCTTTGCCGAAACAGTCCCATAAGGCTACATTTAGTACAGCTCCGGCATTTGCATTGATACCGTTTTTACCGAAGTACTCTGATTCGGCCTCCCAGTCTGCCCTGATTCTAGTGGTTTCGTTGATCTGGTAATTTCTGTCTAGTACAAAGTTTCTTAAATCCTTTAAAGCGCCTTCAATAGCCTGAGGTGAATAATGAAAAGCTAAAAGGTATCCCTGTCCAACATGACCTTTCTCATCTATAACTTCGGTTACATAAAAGGCTATCTTACTTAACTGATGTGTTGAATCAGCAATAGGCCTGGACAAAGTGGAAACAGCTCTGTAAAGATTTATTTCCCTGATTTTTAACTCTTCCATTTTTACTCCTTCATGGTAGTTAATTTACTTAGTTCTCCACGCTGATACGCATGCAGCGTGGTAGCTCTTGAATGTTCTAGGTGCTCAAGGGTTCTCTGTTTGATTAGCTCTTCGTCTTCATTTAAAAAAGCATCAATCAAAGCTACGTGCTCGGACACTGAAATCTGTTCTGTTACAAAGCGTCTAAGGCGTCTGTTATGGTCGTAAACCATTGAAAGTGTTTTAAAAACGAAACGGTTATTGCATCCTTTAAGAAGACTTTCGTGAAGACCATCGTCTAATTTGATTAAGTACATACGTTTGTCTGCGTTACTTAATTCCTGAGGTATGTTTAAGAAGTTTTCTTTGAAATTTTCTAAGACTGCGGTATCAAGATGCTTCACTGCCGAGGCATATGCGTATGGTTCACAACAAAAACGCGTTGAATACATTTCGTTGATGAGATCTAGGCTAAGCTCACTTACAACGGTAGCCTTACTTGAGTAAATGTACACAAACCCAAGATCTCGTAAACGTAAAATGGCCTCCCTTATCGGTGTTCTGCTGGTATTGAGTTCTTCCTGCAGACGACTTTCACTAAGAGAGGATAAAGGAGCGTATTCACCGCTGATTATTTTTTCCCTGATATACTTAAAAGCTGATTCTGACTTGTTTTCCATAATATTTTCTTTGCTATATACAACCGATATATCGGTTGTATATAAAGATAATACATTTGTAGTAATTAACAAGAACGGATTTATTAATTTGTGATGTAAGGATTAATGCTTTTTTGCCGATACATGCAGGAAGACGGGATTACTGTATAAAAAAATCGCGATAATTCATAATATTGAATATGAAAAAAATTAAATTGTCCTTATTTACTTTTAACGCTTTTAAAGAAATAAAATAAGACCGAATTTAGCGCAAAATTCTAATTGTTAGGCACCGTCTCAAACAAGGCTATGCCATCAACAAAATTCTGCTGTTCTTTAAAGAATTAGCATAAAATCTACATACAGTAGCTATTTTATTTTTTGAAAAAAATCCGCGAATTACTCGCGGATCTCTTTATGCTTTCAGTATTTTTTAGTACCTTTGCGGCGTATTTGGTTTTACCCTGCTCTCGTATTTGATACCCGACCCAACGTTGTACTCCTGCAGCAGCCTGATATACAGCGCCTGCCATTTTTTCATTGTATCTGCAACATTGCTGCGCAGAACAGAATTAAAAGTGTCCTTATCAAGATTAATATTTGAAGCAACAAGCTTCCTTGAATTATCCTCGCTCTCTTTTAATGCCTGTTAAACAATAGGATACATAATGTTGTAGTAGCCGTGAGTCAAAGAAGATACCTGACTTGATACCCAGTACATCTTCGACGGGTCATATACATCTCGATCAACAAGCTTAAGCTCATCTGGAACCGGTGAAACAGTAAGTGGCAGGTAAGGATTTTTACCTGCCGCATTCACAGAAAACCACACCAGATCTTTTGACAGACTG
>DMTG01000114.1 GCA_003477345.1 Succinivibrionaceae bacterium
GCGGGTATCTTTACGGCGGATCTTCTCATCCCCGCCGTCAGCGGCTGCATTGAAGACTTTACGCTTGTTCTCTATAAGAGCGTGAATATCCTCGTCAATGGTATCCTTTGCAAGCAGATAATAGCAGTTGACCTGATTTTTCTGACCTAGTCTATGAGCTCTGTCTTCTGCCTGAGCATGATCGGCAGGAGTCCAGCCCATTTCGAGAAAGGCTACATTGGAAGAGGCGGTCAGAGTGATACCGACACCGGCGGCCTTCAACTGCAAAAGCGCAAGGCTGACAGACGGATCATTCTGAAAGCGCTCAACTACCTGCTGTCTTCCTGCCTGTGAAGTGGCACCGGTAATGATAACGGCATTAGGAAATACCTCATTTAATCTGCTGATAATTTCAGCATGGGTGCAGAAGAAAATCAGCTTCTCTCCGCTTTGCAGAAAATTGTCAATCCACTCGCAGGCCTGTTTAAACTTGCCCTCTACGGCCACCTGTTTTAGTGTCTCAATCTGTACCAGACGCTCGGCAGACAGCTTGCGCTCTAGCTCCTCGTCAGTACAGTTCTTGTAGCGGATTAAAAACTCGGCCAGATCGTTAAAAGCGGTATTGTAGGCCTTGCGGGCAGCCGGGGTTAAATCAAAGAAAACCTTTGAAATACGCTTGGCCGGCAGCTCGGTTAGCACGTCATTCTTCTTGCGTCTTACGTAGCAGCACTCACGCAGACGGCGGTTGAGCTCGTCAAGATGAGTAGCGCCTGATAAATCCAGACCGAAATTGGTACGGTGAGCCCCGCAGTAGCGGGTGGTAAAGAATGAGAAGCCGCCCAGATCGTCAAGTCTGTCCAGGATCTTCAGCTGGGCAATCAGCTCCTGCGGCCGATTGAGCAGCGGTGTGCCCGACAGCGCCAGACGGACAGGAATATTGCGTGATAAGGCAGTCACCGCTTTGGTTCTCTGGGACTGATAACCCTTGACGTAGTGGCTTTCGTCCATCACGAGAGAGGCAAAGCGTTTCTGTTCTAGCGCTGGCAGATGATGCTTGACGATTTCGTAATTGATGACAACAAGATCGGCCTCGGCATAAGCCTGACGATCTTTGTCTGAGACATTCTTGCCGGTGCCGTTTATAACGTGCACCCTGCGGCCGGGCAGCCATTTTTCAGCCTCAATCTTCCAGTTGAGCTTTACCACGGTAGGACAGACGATAACCGCAGGATAGGCCTGCAGTGCCTGTACGGTGGCAAGGGCCTGCACGGTTTTGCCAAGACCCATTTCATCGGCGATAAAGCAGCGGCGCTTTTCTGAGGCGTAGGCCACTCCGGCCCGCTGATACGGCAGGAGCTCTCCACCTAAGCCTCTTACCTTGAAGCTGGCATCTAGGCTTACAGATTTCTGGATACTTTCAGCCTTAATAGCGTTGATTTCGCTTTCAAAGTCATTGCTTGGAAGCGGATAGTCAGGAAAAACCTGCATAAGCCGGTAGGCAACTTCCTGAGTAAAAGGATACAGCCAGCACTTGCGCAAAGGATCCCAGCGTCCGCCTCTTATAGAACGGCAAATATCGCGGTATTTGAATTCAGCGAAGACTAAAAAGAGCTGTGCCTGACGGTCAATTTCAATATGGCCCTGAACTTTAGGTAAGCTTTCCTGCTGCAAGGTGCCGGCGCTGTCTACGGCAGGGGAATGGACAAAGAAGTGCTGCGGAGTCTCCCTGGAAGGCTCTTCCCCGCTTCCTCTTGAAAATCCGCCCTGACTTCCCTGAGCAAAAGGCTGATTGGTCGGCACTGGCGCGCAATTGGTCTGATAATTGGCGGTCTGAACTGTCGTTTTCTGCTGTCTGCGAAGCCTCTCCTGCATCCACGGAGTCTGCTCAGGCGCGTCGTCCTCCGGCAGCGGGATTGAGTAGTCAAAAGGCGTGTCATCTCTAACGCCGCCTAGAAGCTCCAGTACGTCATCAGGCATAATGAGGGGCTCTTTTTCGCTGCAGCAGTATTCAGGCTCAATGACAGTTTCAGGTGCACTTTCCTGCTCTGTCTTTGGCATAGGTTTAGACCGCAGCTCTTTTACTTTCAAGCGCAGTTTTGAGACAAGAGCTTCAATCTGTGCCTGTGAAGTGACAGTAGGATAGGAAATCAGCGTGAACATCTGCAGCAGCATCTGAGAGTGAGAGTCGCTGAAAATATCTAAAAGACCTGCATAGATGTCGTCACGGTAAGGATAGCAGAAGCAGCGCCCTGCTCCGTCCCACATACAGGACGGGAACAGACGGCACACAGGCTCAAGCTCACGCGGAACCCGCACTTTGATAATGCGATCTTCGGTGAGTTCAAAATCTACTGGAACAGGTGCACTCATATAATAAGCCGATACTCTCTAAAATCTACAGCGGTCTATAAGATAGGGATTGGCATCGCCCTGCACCTGCTCGATAAAGGCGGCTCTGAGACATTCAAACTTATCGGGGGCATATTTCTTGTCCCACACTTTAAAGATGCTCATCTGGCGGGCATTAAGACTGAGACGATACTTTTCCGCAAAATAGAGGTAGGTTCTTGCAATCAGACCGCGGGTGTATTCTGGAGGCTGTACCTGTCTAAAATGAGCATCCACGACCATAGGACAGGCGCCAAACGTCCCCCTGCGGGCGTTCCACTCGGAAAAGCGGAAATAGCTGCGGGCCTTGTTGACAGCACCGTTGGCATAGACCAGATCCCACAGATCGCCTTCCATTTTATTGAAAGCTTCAGACTCAGCCTGACACTGGGCACGGCCTCCCTCTTTCCAGCACTGCAGCTGATGGCCAAACTCCCATGCAGGTACTATATGTTCAACCTCCATACGATAAGCCCTGTCTTCATCACGGGACGGATAGGCAAACTGACCGTCTGCGCACCGCTCGGTAACTGGGACAAATCTGTCTCTGCGATCACGCACGAGAGGACAGCGGCAGTAAAAGGTTTCAGGCTGCGGCAGAGCTTTATAGAAAGCGTACAGAGCCCTTTTAGCGGTATCGAAGTTCTCAAGTGCCATAGTCTGAGGTATAGCTCCCGTTAAGGAGAAAGCCGCAAGGGAGAGCAGGATCTTCTTTCTTAGTTTCATAAAAAGTCCGCCTTAAAAAAGACCAATAAGATAGACAGCACCGAAGAAAGCGCCTAATACCAGAACAGATGCTATAGATTTGAACAGAACTTCAATTAAGAACATTTGCATTGGTTTACCTCTGACTGTATGATCGCCCAAATAGCCACTAATCAGACTCTGACAAGGGGCGATCTTGTTTCGTCATATTTGTGTATATTATATCACGTTACATGATATAACGTCAATAAAGCAACAAGGCAAAGGTTTTATATAACAACAGGATAATTAAAAGTCAGAGGTTTACAATCGGGGCAAAAAAAAATCAGTCCGGCAAGGTGGACTCAATAAAAAAGCCTGTTTTTTGTGTAGCTGAAAAACAGGCCTTTGATGGAAGAATTATGAAAACTGTACAGCTATTTTATATCGATGAGAGATTATTGGAAAAATTATCCAGATCTTTTTCGAGATCTGCCTGATGCGCTTCAAAAAACTGCATTAGGTTTTTCTTGTTGATAATTCCCCACGAGTCTATCTTTATTTCAGAAGAACGGGTGGCACGGCCGTCGGATAGCGCAAAAGGCACGGAGCTCTTGTGCAGCTGCATGAAAAAATCCGCCTGCAGCTGATTGATAAGACGGTTTACGATATTCTGCCAGCGGATTTTCTCTTCGTGAGACGGCAGCGGAACCATACCAAGACGCACGCACAGGCTGTGTTCTACAGGCAGGCATTTGTGGACTTTACAGTAATAGGTAATAAGGTACAGAAAAAGAAAGCGTCTGCGCATTGGGGTGGTAGATTTATAGGAAATTTCTGTAAAAGGATTGCTGCTATCCTTTTTTAAAGATGCCGTAGTCATAGACATGTTCCGAAAAATATTGTAGTAAATTAATGTTTTAGCAAAATCTTGGCAAAGTATAACAGCAAATACTTAGAAAAGTGCGAGGAGTTTTCAAAAAAGCTCACTCGTCATCTTCAAGAGAAAGGCGGATTAACGTTTCGTTTCTGCGGGCGGCAGACCAGCGGGCCTCTTCTATTGAGGCGCACTTTTCTACAAAACGCTCTTCCTGTAAGTCAAAAACGCCAAAGTGCAGGGTATTGTCAAGATACAGTACCGCACGCCCCTCGTAGCGTTTATATAAGTCGTGCAGAGTCTTCGTATTCATATCAGTGGGATGCCAGATAGTCTTCTAAAGCAGTGGCCACCAGCTGGTCAAAGGACATGTCGTACTCGTCCATATAGGCCTGTACGCTATCCCCGAGTCCGTCGATTATCTTGTTTATCTTTTTAAGATTGACAGAGGCGGACTTCTCCTTTTCTCCCTGTTCTGCCTTAGCAGCTTTCTTGCCCTTTTTGGCCGGATCTTGCGAAGGCTGACCTACGCCGTCCACGTTTAACGCGTACTGTGAGCTGATTAGTGCTTTAAGCTGCTCATCGGTAAGCGAATCGGCCTTGTCCACAATATCGAGGGCCGCACCGGTATTAACCTTTTTAATGTCCATATATTTCTGAAGGTGATGACTGCCCGCACGCAAAAGCTTTTCCTTTTCGTTTTCGGTCAGCTTGGAGAAGGCGAGCAGAGCGAAGCTGTAGCTGCGGCCCTTGCAGAGAATTTCCATAAGATCGGTGCCGGTCAGATCTGGATATTTGGCACGCAGTCTGTCCACGGCACGCACATAGTCTGAGAAGGTAGGGTTGGAACGGTGCAGATTTTCGGTGATCTGAACCAGCATCACCTGAGTCGGGCGGTCGTAATTAGGCAGATTTTTAAAGGTAAAGACATTGGCCAGCACCTCTTTCATACCAAGCTTACAGCAGGCGCGGTAGCGTTTCTCGCCTGAAATCAGCTGATATTTGCCGTCTTCACGCTGATAGACGGTAATTGGGTTGATAAGACCGTGCTCTTTGATGGAATCGGCCAGCTCAGTAATTTCCTCAGAATTTATGGCAGATCTTATCTGATCTTCTATCTCCACGTCAGAAACCTTGAGATTTATGAGCTGAGCGGACATATTATTGCTGTAGGCTCTATCAAAGATATTCTTAAAAGAGCTGATGTCGTGATCTTTCTGAATGTTAGAACCTACTGACAGATCTTTACTGTTAATGAGGGCCATTTTTATCTCCTATCCTGTGTATTCTGTGCTTTTTTCTGAGCTATGCGCTCTAAGATCTCCTCAAGTACCGCCTCTACTTCGCGGCGGGCCGTATAGCCTCCTGGAACCGAGGTCAGAGGGACATTAAGATCGGTGGCGGTATCTATTGCTACGCTGATATGGATGGTGGTTTTGAAGAATACCTCGCCAAATACCCTGCGCAGCTTGGCCACTTTACGTCTATGACGCATACTGTGGCGCTGAACGTGATTTATGACTATGCCGAGGAACTTGTCAAGGCAGCCTACACGCTGAAGCATGTCAATTTCACCTTCGGTTGCAATGGTGGAATGAGAAGCGCACTGCAGAGGAATTACCACGTAGTCAGCAAGATAGATGGCGGTTACTTTCTGACGGTTGGCAGCCGGGGGTACATCGAGCAGAATGTAGTCATATCTGGGGCGCAGCAGATCGAGAGCTCTGGCAAAATGCTCCATACGATCCTCTTCACCCGGACGCGGATTAAAGATGTCTATGGCCGAATAGTCATTAGGCTCGGTATAGAAGAAATCAATGCCCTGATGGTTGGTCATCGGTCTGATTTTTCCAAGATCGGTCTCCGTGAGAAACAGATTTTTGGCCGGAGTGCCTGAGTATTCCTGAATTTCGAACAAGTCATCGTCATCCTCCATGCCCAGATACTTTTTAATTAAAGTATTGGACAGAGAGCCCTGATTGTCGAGATCTATACAGCATACAGAAGCGTTATAGCGTTCACGGAGATAGGTGGCCATTGCCCAGACCATAAAGGTCTTGCCTACTCCGCCCTTGTTATTGCAGATAGTGATCACGTCACCCATTTTTTATTTCCTTAATGATGGTTACAGAAAATTATGTTTATATGCTGTAGTTCTTAATTTTGATATATGTAACCTTACGTCAAGACAGCCTCAAGAATACGGTGCTAAGGGGCGGGCTTAGTACCCAGAATTTAAAATTCTCTCACCCTCCTTTAAAAGCTCTACGGCCGAGCGTTTTTTAACGCTTGTATCTCCTGCCCTGTCGGCACTTACGTTTTTAACAACGCTGGTTTTAGGGCCTTCACAGGCAAACTGATTGTCGCTCTCACTGGCACAGCTGTTTAGAAACATCAGCATGGAGATCATGACCGCTATCAGCTGGCATTCAGTTTTAAAACGGCTGTCCATAGCTATTCTTCCTGTGCTTCCTTAGCCCTGTCCTGTGCGACTGCAGCCTCGGCCTTTTTAATATCCTCTTCAACCTGACGCATAAAACGGCCGCATTC
>DMTG01000088.1 GCA_003477345.1 Succinivibrionaceae bacterium
AATAAAGCCATAAAGGAAGATCAAAATTCTGAGAGACAGCCAGCCCCGCAATATTAGAAAGAGTACCGGCAAACAGAATTATCAGGTTAAACAAAAAAGATCTTTTCTTTTTTTCGGTCAAAATATTTACCCAAGAATTACCTACATTGCACATAATTTTATGTTATTTGCAGATAATGAGGGAAAACAACCTTCATTTACTTGATATTTGTCACTTAGTTATTTGTGTATTGCTAGTTAGTGAACTGTTTTTAATTTTTTCCAGGGAGCCTGGGAAAATCTCAGAAGCATAATAAGGCCTCTGCAGCAGAGTTCTATGCACATGGCTATCCAGGCGCCGGTAAGTCCAAAATTAGATACCAGCAGAAGACACAGAGAAATTCTTATTCCCCAGATGCTAAAAGCATTCAGAATGCTGGGAATGAGCGTATCTCCCATTCCTCTTAATGCAGCTGTGGCGACTATGGAAACACCAAACATCGGTTCTGCCAGCATTTCAATTCTCAATATTTTTACGCCCAGTTCTCTAACTTCATGATCTGGCGTGAACATCATGAAGATAAGAGGGCAGATAAAGAACATTATGATGCCGCAGATCCCCATGATTACGGCACCAAGCAGAATTCCGTATTTTGAGCAGCGTTTTATCAGATCTTCTCTTTTAGCTCCCATACACTGACCAATGATTGGAGTTATAGCAGAACCAATACCGTAGCCTGGCATGTAGCATAGACCTTCTGCCTGTATTGCGAAGGCGTTTGCGGCAATGGCGACAGTGCCTAAAGGGGCGATGATCCTGGTGGTGGCGACCATGGCAGCAGTCATGACAGCATTTTCAAGACCAATTGGAAAGCCTAGCTTCAAAGCTGCAGCCAAATCCTGCTTTTTGAAGCTCCAACGCTCATTTTCTTTAAGCTTAAGCTCTGATTTTCTGAGCAGATACCAGATGATTGCTGCAGAGGTTATTGCTTCTGCTACGGTTGTGCCAAGAGCTGCACCGGATACGCCAAGTCCGGCCCCGGGTATTGTTATGGAAAAATTAAACAGTTCTATGGTGCGAACTGGGAAAATAAACCAGAAGTTCCAGAAAATATCCAGAAGGCAGGTTGCCGCGCTGGTCAGACTTGGAACTTTCATGTTTCCTGTGGCCTGAACTAGCGAGGTGCCAACCATGCGCATCAGAAATAGGGGGATGCTGAACATAAGTATTCTGAAGTAGCTGGCGGAATTTTCGATAATTTCAGAGTTTCCGCGCATCCATAACGGAACTTTGTCGCTTATAGATAGACCTATGCCCATTACCAGCAAGCCGACAAAGCAGTTGAGCATAATGTCCTGACGCATAATAGAGCGGGCATCTGCATATTTTTCTGCGCCTAGTTTTTGAGATGCGATAATTGCAAAGCCTGTCGTAGTGGCCATGGTAATGCCAAACAGCAGCCAGGTTGCAGAACTGACCAGACCGACAGATGCAGAGGCAGAAGCCCCCAGACTTCCTACCATGGTGGCATCAATGTACATCATGGCAATGAATGTGATTTGAGATAGTATTGCAGGTATGCTCATGCGCAATACCATGAGCACGATGTCAAGTTTACTGGCATCCTCGGTCTTTAAGAGTTCACCAAGCCGCATTACCTTTCTCATCAGACTTAACCTTAATCTCTTCTACGTTGTAATTTTTATAAATTATTAATAAATGTGATTTTGCGAGCAATAAGGTACTTTTTTAATCAAAGATTGTAAAGAGGCTCTCATTAAAAATGATTAAATTATGCAAAACTAATAGCGCTTGTTTATTAAATCTTTGTTTTTTCAAAAGGACTGCAATATGTTAAAGGTGAGCTATTTTAAAAATAGCAGTAAATCAGTGCCGGTTATCTGTTCGCTTGCTCTGGCTTTATGCTGTATCAGCCCTGCCCAGGCAGACACGACCTATCCTATAGCTGTGACAACTTATACTTATACTGATTTATTTATGAATCATATGAGAAACAGCATCCATAAATACTGCAAACAGGAGCAGGTTCAGTGTGTTTTCTTTGATGGAGACAATAACGAAAAAACACAGATGGATTTCGTAAATTCCAAAATAAATGAGAATATGGCTGTGGCTGTAGCTCCTGTAGAACCAACATCTCAGAACAAGCCGATAATAAACAGTGCCAATAATCAGAAAGTTCCTTCTATTTTATTTAATAGAGGACTTAATCCTGAAGATTTGAAAAACAAGAAACAGGCCTGGTATGTGTCTTCACGAGAATCAGATGTAGGACTTTTCCAGGGACAAATGATAGAAGAATACCTCAAGACTCATAAAGACTGGGACAAGAATGGCAACGGGAAACTGGATATTCTGCTCTTCAAAGGCGCTAAAGATCACTACAGCGTAAAAATCAGAACCGATAGGGTACTGGAGTATCTGGAAAAAGCCGGAATCGAATATGATATTGTCGAGGAATTCAACTGTGACTGGCTGTTTGAAAACGGTTATTCAAGCATGAAGGAATACCTCGTGGGCAATGCACTTGAAGATATAGAGTTCATAGTATCCAACAATGATGATATGGCGCTAGGTGCAATTGCTGCTATGGATGACATAAGGGTGGAACTTGACAGCAGCGAAGAGATTTATGTACCAGTAGTAGGCGTGGACGGAGTAAAAGATGCCCTCAGTGCAGTTGCACACGGGCAGATGCTAGGTACAGTGCTTCAGGATGCCGATGAAATGTCGAAAATTATAGTGCTGACCGCTTCCGGCAAGGTAAAGAACGCAAAAGAGCTTTCTGAAGTGACTGGACATCCTTATAAATCTAGATATGTACTGGTACCTTACAAGAAGATTGATAAGAGTGTAGCTGAAGACCTTATGAAAGCGAGTGCTGAAAAATAAAAGTGATAATAATAATCAAAATTTAATTTTGAACAATTAAATTTGATACAATGCTTTTCGGCAGATACAGATTTAGATTCATTTTTCTTTAGAGGTGCATAATGAATATTTACGATTTCGAAGCCAACACAATTCAGGGTAAAAAAGTATCTTTAGGCGACTACAAAGGAAAGGTAGTACTTATTATAAACACAGCCAGCAAGTGCGGATTCACTCCTCAGTTTGCCCAGCTTGAAGAACTCAACAAGAAGTACAAAGACAAGGGCGTAGTTCTTTTAGGCTTCCCTTGCAACCAGTTTGCCCAGCAGGATCCTGGCTCATCCAAGGAGATTTCTGAATTCTGCCAGCTGAACTACGGTGTAACTTTCCAGATGTTCGAAAAAGTAGATGTTCGCGGTGAAAATGCTCATCCATTATTCAAGTTCCTGACCTCACAGAAAGGCTTTAAGGGACTGGATATGGATCATCCAATCGCTTCCAAGCTGATGGAAGTAATGGAGAATAACTATCCTGAGTACCTGAATGACGACTCTATAAAATGGAATTTCACCAAGTTCCTGATCAATAAAGACGGTGAAGTAGTAAATCGTTATGAGCCTACTTTTGAGCCAAGCAAGATCTGTGATGATATTGAAAAGTTACTTTAACTGTTGAAGTATCTTACTAATCCAGTAGAGGAATAATTCAGCGGCTGCAGGCTACGCAAACTGTCAGAATATCTGCAAACTGAATATTCCTCTTTGATCCTGAAAAACTGCTGACAGGCTCCTGCTCTTGAATATCTATATTATTATTGATAAAGATTATTAAACAGAACATGAGTCACCTAAAAAGCGTAATCTTTATGTTAGTATTTTATCAGTAGCCTTAGAAAGGTTTGATATAAGAATGCAGTTTTTATAAAATCGCAAATCTTAATGTCAGCTTGTATAAAGATTTATAAGTAAAAAAGTAAAGGAGCTTTCAACAATGCCTAATGTAGCAGATGTAAAAGACGCAGATTTTGAAACAGAAGTTTTAAAAAGTGATAAACCAGTTTTAGTTGATTTCTGGGCTCCATGGTGTGGACCTTGCA
>DMTG01000301.1 GCA_003477345.1 Succinivibrionaceae bacterium
ACCTTTTGACGGCAGCAATTTTTTTCTGTCACAGGAATATGCCTGCGGATTTGACAGATATGAGCTAGGGCTTGTTAAAGGCAAAATCGACGAGGGAGAGACTCCTTGTCAGGCAGTAAAAAGAGAACTGCAGGAAGAAATCGGCTATGACTGTCAGAAACTAACTCCAATAAGAAAAGAGATGACCGTAGCTCCAGGGATGATGTCTTTAAAAATGTATCCTTTTCTCTGTGAAGATCTCGTACCTAGAAAACTCAGCGGTGATGAACCTGAGCCTATTGATCTTATAAAGATGTCGGTTTCCGAAACCAAGGATCTTTTATTTGATCCAGATTCTCCGTTAACCGAGTCGAGAGCCATTGCCTGCCTAAGTATTGCACTAAAAATGTTAGGAAAAATGTAAAAATTCTTTAGAAAAGGACTGATTTAAGAATTTGCACAAGAATAGTGCCTTGTGAAATGGGACTTTTCAATAAATTGCTTTCTGCTAACATACTAAAGTACTGATTATTTTTTATGATTTTAATCTTACTCAAGATAAATTTTAAGAGGAGTTATAGATGCGCCATCTATTAACAGGTTTTGAATATTCTCAAGAAGAATACCTGGATATCCTGGAAACAGCAGAAGCAATGAAAAAAGATCCAAAGAAATATTCGAATCTTCTGCAGGGGCGGAGTGGTGCCATCATGTTTGAGAAGCCTTCTCTGAGAACTAGAACTACTTTTGAACTGGCTTTCTACAGACTAGGCGGTCATGGAGTTTATCTTGATCTGCAGAATGGAGAACTGGGAAAAAGAGAGACAATCGGAGACTATGCCCGTAACTTAAGCAGATGGGTTGATTGTCTGGTAGGCAGAGTTTTTTCTCAGAAAACTCTTGAGGAACTCGCTGAATACGGATCAGTTCCTGTAATAAATGCACTCTCAGATTTATACCACCCTGCTCAGGCTATGGCAGATTACTTAACTGTAAAAGAGCATTTAGGCAAACTGCAGGGAGTAAAGCTGGCATACCTTGGTGACGGAAATAATGTTACAAACTCACTGTTTGTAGCAGGAGCTGCCCTGGGCGTCAACGTTACCTGCTTCTGCCCTGAGGGGAGAGGTCCTGATGTTCAGATATTTACCAGAGCTCAGGAGATAGCTAAGGAGCACGGATGCGTGCTGGCTGTTGAGAATGATCCGGCAAAGCTGAAAAACGTAGATGTCTTATATACCGATACCTGGGTATCAATGGGAGACAATACTCCTTTAGACAGCGTCCGTAAGATGTTCATGCCATATCAGATCAATGAAAAAATGCTGAATCAGTCTGGAGCAGAGATTGTGCTTCACTGTCTGCCTGCTCATCGTAACTATGAAATCACAGATGAGGTAATGGACGGACCAAAATCTGTAGTTTTTGATGAGGCAGAAAATCGTTTACATATTCACATGTCTGTACTGTCAAAGTTAGTTACTGACTGAAGATTTTTGAGGAAAAACAAATGATAAAACAAGAAAACAAGCAATATAAAAAAGTAGTGCTGGCCTATTCCGGCGGCTTAGATACATCTACCATTGTTCCATGGCTCAAAGAGAATTACGGCTGTGAGGTTGTATGTTTTGTAGCTGATGTCGGTCAGGAAAGAGAAGATCTGGAAGGTATTGAGGAAAAGGCAAAAGCTTCCGGTGCAAGCAAGTGCATCATCAAAGATCTCCGTGAAGAGTTTACTCGCGATTATGTCTGCGAAATGATGAAGACTGGCGCATTATATGAAGGCACCTATTTATTAGGCACTGCAATTGCTCGTCCTGTAATTGCCAAGGCAATGGTAGAAGTTGCACTTGCTGAGGGCGCTGATGCAATTTCTCACGGCGCAACCGGCAAAGGCAATGATCAGGTACGTTTTGAAAGTGCGGTTGCTGCCTTAGCTCCACAGCTGGACGTAATTGCTCCATGGCGTATCTGGGATATGCAGTCAAGAGAAGAGCTTCTGGCATATCTTGAGGCTCGCAACATTCCTTGCAAGGCAACCCTGAAGAAGATTTACAGCCGTGATGCCAATGCTCTGCATATTTCAACCGAGGGCGGAGAACTCGAGCATACCTGGAATGCGGCAACAGAAAACGTATGGGTATGGACAGTAGATCCAGAAAAAGCTCCAGATAAGCCAGAAACCTTTGAGCTTTCCATCGAGGATGGCTGCGTAACAGCAATCGATGGCAAGAAGATGAGCCCGTTTGAGATCCTCTCTGAGCTAAATGTACGCGGAGCACGCAACGGCGTAGGCAGAATCGACATTACCGAGAATCGTCTGGTTGGCATGAAGTCCCGCGGCTGCTATGAAACACCGGGCGGAACTATCATATATGAGGCTTTACGTGCAATTGAGCAGCTGGTATTAGACAAATCAACCAGAGATTTCCGTGAGCGTCTTGGCGAAGAGTTTTCTCAGCTGGTATACGACGGCCGCTGGTTTACAAGACTGCGCGAGATCCTTCAGTCTGCAGCTGACGAGCTGGCACACGATGTCAACGGCAAGGTTGTAGTAAAGCTGTATAAGGGCAATGTAAGCATTATCCAGAAGGATTCTCCAAACAGTCTGTTCAATTTCGACTTTGTAACCTTCGGTGCAGATGAGGTATATAGTCAGTCAGATGCAGATGGATTCATTCGTCTGTCCTCACTGCCAAGCCGTATTCGTGCCATTAACA
>DMTG01000175.1 GCA_003477345.1 Succinivibrionaceae bacterium
ACGGTTAAAACCGTGGGCTTTCCCGATCATTTAAATTGTAATTTCTTCAATACAGCGCTCTTTAAAGGAATATTAAAATCCTTAAGAGCGCTTTTTTTGTATATTACCTTCCTGTTGAACCAAACCCCTTTGTCCCTCGGGAACTTTCTTCAAACTCTTCACATACTTCAAATTCTGCGTGAATTACCGGAAGAAAAATAAGCTGGGCAATTCGATCTCCAGGTTTTACTGTAAAAGAGCTATCGGACCTGTTCCAGATGGGCATCATTAGAGGCCCCTGATAGTCAGAATCGATAATACCAGTAAGATTGCCAAGAACAATACCGTGCTTGTACCCAAGGCCAGATCTTGGAAAGACCGTAGCGCATACGTTCTTATCTGCAATATGTAAAGCGATTCCTGACGGAATAAGCTCTACCTGACCTGGCTTTAGGACAAGCTCATCGGTTTTTATCATGGCTCTAAGATCCATACCTGCAGAGCCGGCTGTTTCATATTGAGGGAGAGGAAAATCTTTCCCTAATCTGCTGTCGAAAATCTTTATTTTGATATTCATACAGGTATTTCCTTAGTACTGTTAATTTTTTCTGCTAAGAAATTCCTTGGCGCCGGTAAAAATTAACTCGATTAGTTTATCTGCTATGGCTCTCTTTGGCTGCAGATCAAGATGAGCTACCAGGCCATCGCGGTCATAAACAGAAACCTCGTTGTCATCGGAACCAAATCCAATGCCTTTCTGAAGTACATTGTTAAGCACGATTAGATCAAGATTCTTTTTATTAAGCTTATTTCTGGCGTGCTCTTCTCCGTCATTGGTCTCTGCTGCAAATCCTACCGTGTACGGACGATTAACCTCAAGCTTGCCGACTGTGGCGATAATATCCGGGTTTCTGACCAGTTTCAGAGTCAGCTCATCGCCGCTATCTTCTTTGGTGATTTTTTTATCGGCAGAATTAGCTACTTTGTAATCAGCAACTGCAGCGCAGCCTATGGCTATATCAATTTTTCCTATTTCATTTTCAACTGCCTGCAGCATTTCATTGGCTGTCTGCACATTGATTCTTCTGACGCCTGCCGGAGTTTCTCTGTCTACAGGTCCTGAGACAATTACCACTTCAGCACCATGGGCTTTGGCTGCTTCAGCCAGGGCAAAGGCCATCTTTCCAGAGCTGCGGTTGCTGATAAAACGGACAGGATCTATAGCTTCTACAGTAGGTCCTGCGGTGATCAGAACTTTCAGGCTGGCGCCGTCGGCTTTTGGCAGCAGCTTGGACTGTCCTAGCTCAAGAGGTGCTTCAGGTTTTGGCAGAATACTGTTATTTGCGTAGTTCAGTCTCTGTAAGTTTCTGCTTAGGAGTCTGACTATATAGTTGTATATATCTTCAGGCTCCGGCATTCTGCCTTCACCTTTGGTACCGCAGGCAAGATCTCCGCTGTCGGGCTCTATAATATAGACGCCTCTCTGTCTCAGAGTATTCAGATTAGCCTGAGTAGCCAGATTTCTATACATGTTGACATTCATAGCAGGGGCAATCAGTACAGGTGCTGTCGTGGCTATAAAAGCATTGGTGAGCATATTGTCTGCAAGACCCTGGGCAAATTTGGCAATGGTATTGGCAGTAGCAGGTGCTACAACCATTAAGTCGATGTCGTTTGCGAGTGCGATATGAGAAATTGAGTCAGCCTTGTCGAAAGTATCTACTGCAACCGGAGCTCCGCTTAATGCAGCGAAAGTTGTTGTCGAAACAAATTTGGTAGCAGAAGGCGTCATTACAACCCTTACATTTGCTCCGTTTTTGATTAGGAGCCTACAGAGAGTGCAGGATTTATATGCTGCAATACCGCCAGTGATTCCTAATAATATGTTGCGATTTGTTAATTGCGCGCTCATAAAAAAATCTCCTATTTTATTCTTGTTTTTCTTAAGTATAATGCGGATTGACACATAAATTTTCAATAGTTTGCACATTAATGATCTAATTCTATGTTTTTAAGTTATAATGGCGTCTTGCATTAATGTGTGATTAAGATCATTCCCCTTTGCATTATTACTATGCGTACGGTTCTAGTTGTTCATTGATGCTTTGGGTTTTCTAGCTTTTGTTTGCTGATGAAAATTTGACTGTCTCAAGTTGCTATCTGTTATTCTCAACTGTAAGAAAAGCCCATAGATAGCGTCAGCTATAGCTGCAAAGTGTTAAATCTAGAATCTTTATTAGATAATAGTCGAGAATTTCTGCAATTTGTGGTAGAATACGCGCACTTTGTATTAACCTTAACTTTTATTTGGTTACAGCCTATGGTGCTGTGATCCGTAAGTATTTTTTTGGAGTGTGAAAAAACATGTCCAGAGTTTGCCAAGTTACGGGCAAGCGCCCGACTGTGGGTAACCTGCGTTCCCATGCAAAGAATGCGGCTAAGCGTCGTTTTCTTCCAAATTTAAAATATCACCGCTTCTGGGTTGAAAGCGAGGGTCGTTTTGTAAGACTTCGCGTTACTACCAAAGGCATGCGTACTATCGATAAGGTTGGCATTGATGCTGTATTAGCTGATATGCGCGCCAATGGCGAAAGAGTCTAATAGGAGGCTATTATGGCTAAGAAAGGCGGTCGTGAAAAAATCCGTTTAAATTCTACTGCTGGTACTGGTCATTTCTATACAACAGATAAGAACCGTCGTACCACCCCGGGTAAGCTTGAGATAATGAAGTTTGACCCAGTTGTCCGCAAGCACGTAATGTACAAAGAAGGCAAGATTAAATAATTTTATTTGATTTTGTGTCTAAGCCCCGCTACTGTTTACAGTGACGGGGCTTTGTTTATAAGGAGAGCATCATGCCGGAATTACCAGAAGTAGAAGTAACCAGAAGGGGCATAGAGCCTTTTTGCTTAAACGCTAAAGTTGTTGATATATGGCACGATGACAAGAAGTTAAGAGTTCCTTACCCGGAAGCTGACCTGTCTCTTCTTATTGGTGAAAAAATCAATTCTGTATCCCGCAGAGCAAAGTATATTCTTCTCAATACAGCAAAAGGCTCGCTTCTGATGCATCTGGGCATGACAGGGCATCTTAGAATTATACAGACGCCTTCTGACAGAGGCACTCATGACCATTTTGAGCTCTTTTTAGACAATGGGACAAGTATTCGCTTCAATGATATCAGGCGTTTTGGTCTAGTATCCTTCATAAGAAAGGATCAGTCATTAGAGGACAACAGGTTTTTAAAGGATCTGGGAATAGAGCCTCTGAGTGACGGTTTTAATTCCTCATATCTGTATGACAGACTGCAGCGCAGCAAGAAAAACATCAAGCAGACTCTGCTAGACGGAAAAATCGTAGTGGGGGTTGGAAATATCTATGCCAGTGAAAGTTTATTCGCTTCCGGCATTTCTCCTTTCAGAGAATCAAAGTCAATCACCAAAGATGAATGCGCTATCCTCGTAAAACAGATAAAAATCATCCTGGAAGAGTCCATCAAACAGGGCGGAACCACGATTAGAGATTTTTCTGGAGCAAATGGTCAGCTAGGATACTTTGTGCAGAATCTTTTAGTCTATGGACACGAAGGTGAACCCTGCAGAAAATGCGGAACAAAAATTCTGGCAGCGGTGCAGGGACAGCGCAGAACCTTTTACTGTCCCAACTGTCAGAAATAGCAGTCTAGTAGAATTTTTTCTCAGTAAAATCCTTTACTTCTGGCGGTACGAATTTAGATATATCGCCCTTGTGGATTATCACGTCCCTAACCAGAGTCGAAGATATGTACGCAAGATGGCCTGAGGTCGGCAGCATAACAATTTCAATATTTGGCATCAGTGTTCGATACATGCCGGAGAGCTGGACCTCATAATCATAGTCAGAAACAGTTCTGACACCTCTGACAAGAATATCTGCTTTTTCCTCTTTCAGCAGATCAATAAGCATGCCTTTGAAACCTACAACTCTGATATTAGGGATGCAGGAGCAGGCTTTTTCTGCCATAAGCACTCTTTCCTCTAAACTAAAAAGAGTTCCTTTCTTTGGGCTTTCTGCAACTGCTATTATCAGTTTAGAAAAGAGTCTGGAGGCACGGGAAAAAATATCAAAATGTCCTAAAGTAACAGGGTCAAAGGTACCAGGAAAGACAGCTAAATTATCCAATTGAAATACTACCTAAAAAATCACTTAACAGTGACCAGAAAACAGTTACCGGTCTTTTTATGAGGAGGAAACAGGTTAATCGTCATCAAGCAGATTATATTTCTGTAGCGCCTTGATGAAACAGCTTTCAACATCTTCTATGGAAATATTTTTCATCGCATCAGGATCTTTTACTCGATATCTCCAGGGAATATGCTTTTTGCCCAGCTCTTTTTTGGCCAGTTTACTGTATACAGAAACCCATAAATCAGGGAAATTCCATGATCCTACTCTTTTTGGGGTATGCACAGCAAAAAGACCTATTACCGGTGTATGCAGTGCCGATGCCAGATGCAGCGCCGCACTGTCTGGAGATAATACTATGGAGGAAACCGAAAGTAAGGCAGCCAGTCCTCTTAAGGTCGTTTTTCCGCATAGATTTATACATCTATGGTCGAGATTGTTATTTATGGACTCACAGAGATCTTTTTCTATGGAGGCGTTTCCTCCGGAAAGTACTACTTTAAAACCATAATCAAAGGCAAGTTTTGCGATATGTGAATAGCCTTCAACCGTCCAGTTCTTGGATTGTTTGGCAGAAGCTGGAGCTATAGTAAGAATTTTTTCACCGGCCTTGTTGTCTATGAGCAGGTTAATATCCTGAATCTCATCTTCCGTGAGCTCAAATTCCCAGCTAGGTGTTATATCTTTAAATCCTGCGGCTTTGGCAAAGGCCAGAAAACCTGCCAGAACATGCGGATTATTAGGCGAGACGACTTTTTGATTGATAAAAAGTGACTGGCACTCGCGGCTTCTTTCCTTGTCGTAGCCCAGTCTGTGTCTGGCCTTTATAAAAATAGACACAATAGATGCTTTGATGGAGGTCTGAAGATTTAGTAAATAATCAAATTTCTGGTGTCTTAGAATATTTTTAATGAGCAGGGCATTTTTGAGCAAGCCATGTTTTTTAAAATCTATGTCAATAATCTTTACTAGCGATGTACCGTCAGGTTTAATAAACAGACTTGAAAAGCGTTTATCTATAATCCAGACAATATCGCTATCAGGCTTCTGCTGTTTCATTGCAGAAATAACCCCGAAGGCATTGATGCAGTCACCTAATGCTGTAAGTCTTAAGACACAATATGATTTATTATGGTTTGATAGCATAATTGCAAAATAAAAATAAAACTTGATTACAAATACTGGCTCACATCTTAGCTGAAATTTACGCTACTTTGAGGTAAATTATAAGTATTTGTATAAACTAAAGCATATTGCTATTTTTGTTTTTCTGAGTTGCTGCATAATATCAAAAAATAGACAGACATATCAGATATCCAGACTGGGTTATATAATTTCATGATTTTACAAAAAATTTCATCTGTTTTGTGGTTGTCGCTGCTTTGCCTTCCTCTAGCAATATTTTATTCGACATTTTATGGATTTCAGGATGGCGCTCCTCTTTTTGTGAACGTCAGTTTTTATTCGGCTGCAGCAGGACTGTTCTTTTTACTGTCCTTTATATACTGTCTTCTGCTGATTGCCCCGATCTGGCTATTCCCTAATAAAATCGGCTGGAAAAGAATCTGTTATGCCGTGCTGCTGCTGACAGTTGCTTTTATCTGTCTGGCTGTAGACGCGCATACTTTCTGGCTTTACAGATTCCACGTCAGCATTGCTATGCTAGATTTGTTCTGGCATGGCGGTTCAGAAATTTTAGAAGTTTCATCTGAGATGGCTTCTTCAATAGCAATAGAAATCGTCGCAATCATTCTGTACGCAATTCTGATTTCCTGCGTGAGTCTGTTTCTTGCAAAACATAGATTTGGTGCCAGAAAACTAGCCTTCCTTATGGTCCTGCTGTACGTGTTTGCAAACGGTGTGAACTGCTATGCAAATGCGGTTAACAGGCAGACTTTAATGGAAATTTCTACCAGACTGCCGCTGTATTTCCCTCTGTCTATGAATGGCACTCTAATTAGAGCAGGAATAATTACAGAAGAGGATTTGAACAGCAGATCGGTATCTCTTGATACAACCGGTGCCTTCAACTATCCTTTGCATGCTTTAAAGTACAGACCGCTGGGCGCTGGCGAGAAGCTGCCTAACATTCTGATTCTCGCGGTAGATGCTTTACGTTATGACATGCTTGATACAGAGATCATGCCTTATACCTCTGAGTATGCCAAGACTGCCTGGAATTTTGAAAACTACTTTTCTGCAGGCAACGCTACCCGTGACGGTATTTTTTCACTGTTTTACGGTATACCTTCTTCTTACTGGCATAATGCCAGAAACAGTGGAATCCCGGCAGCAATGATGTCTGCTTTAAGAGACAGAGATTATCGTATCGGCACCTTTTCGTCTGCAAATCTTTATTCGCCTGAATTTCATGAAACGGTATTTGCTACCTTCAATAATCTAAGATTTAATTCAAAAGGTACCACCGCCCAGGAGCGCGATGATGACTGCATAAAGGATTTTGAAAAAATGCTTATGGAGAAAGACAGCCGCAGCTTTTTCTCCTTCGTTTTTCTTGATAATGTGCATTCAAGTTCTGTTCCTGATGATGCCCCGCATCCATTTACACCGTATCATTCAAGCATCAATCATTTAGAGCTGACGAATGATACTGATCCGACTCCGTATCTGAATTTATATAAGAATGCGGCATATTTTGCAGATATGAATATCAAAAGAATTCTTGATCTGCTCAAAAAGTACAATGTGGAAGACAACACCATAGTGATCATAACTGCAGATCACGGACAGGAATTTAATGAAAATCATTTAAACTTCTGGGGTCACAACGGCAATTTTACAAAGTACCAGCTACAGGTACCTTTAGTAGTCAAATGGCCTGACAAGGGGCATAGGATTATCAAGGAGCGCGCGGTAGGCTACGATGTCAGCACTACTATAATGCAGGATGTTCTGGGAGTAGAAAATCCGACAGAAGATTACTCGGTGGGGCAGAATCTTTTTGATTTAAAGCCAATTTCGTATTTCCTGGCCGGCTCTTATATAGAGTTTGGAATAGTAGAGCAAGATAGAATCGTGTTAATAGATCGTTTTAATGCGCTGCATTTTAAGGATTTGAACTATCGAGATTCAAGCAATACAACCCGCGACAAAAACATATTTGATGCTTTAATGCTGATGAACAAATATCTAAAGCGCAATAACACTGTTCAGTGATCGGGATATTAAATTATGAATGACGCTGTGCATTTTTTTGATGGGCTTTATTCCTATCTTATAACGCCAGAATTGCAGCCTGACAATAATATTGAAGCAGAACTGTTGCATTCGTATTTCGACAGAGATTATATTGAAAAGCACTGTAAAGATGTTCAAATCAAGGGCGGCAGAGGAAAAGCCATCCTTTTTGACAGAGCAGGACAGAAATTAGTCCTGCGTCATTACTATAGAGGCGGATTGTTTGGCAGGGTAGCCAAAGATCTGTTTTTTAACAAGGAGCCTCTGTGCAGGCGATCTTTTGCTGAATTTGAACTGCTGACCAGGCTTAGAAGAATGAATCTTCCAGTTCCCAAACCGCTAATTGCCAGAGTTGAAGAAGGGCGTTTTTGCATAAAGAATGATATTGTCATAGGACAGATCGAAAAATCTTTCAATCTTGCCGAAATTATTGCTCATAGAGCGCTTGAAACCGAAGAGTTATTTCGTATCGGCGCTACAATCAAAAGATTTTTTGATTCAGGAGTTGACCATACAGATTTAAATATAAGAAATATTCTTCTCAATGCTGAAGGCGAAGTTTTTATAATTGATTTTGATAAGTGCTTTATTAGAGATTCTTTAAGCAGGTCCAGAAAGAAGTCTATAGTAGAAAGACTGCACAGATCTTTTAAAAAAGAAGTTCAGAACTCCAGAATACAGTTGTATTTTGATGATGCAGACTTTTCAAAACTTAGTGATGAAGCGCTTGACTGAAAATAATAATAAT
>DMTG01000051.1 GCA_003477345.1 Succinivibrionaceae bacterium
GGGGTATCCAGGAAGGTGATCTTGTGGCCGTTTGTCTCCACCATGTAAGCACCGATTCTCTGGGTAATGCCGCCGGCTTCTCCTGCTGCCACCTTGGATTTACGGATGTAATCCAGAAGGGAGGTCTTGCCGTGATCTACGTGGCCCATGATGGTAACTACAGGTGCACGCGGCAGTTCTTCAGCCTTGGTGTTGCGATCGTTCATGATCTCTTCTTCAAGCTGATTTTCCTTGCGCAAAATAACCTTGTGTCCCATTTCCTCAGCCACCAGCTGAGCATTTTCCTGATCGATAACCTGGTTGATGGATACCATCTCGCCAAGCTTCATGAAGGTCTTGATAACTTCAGAGGCCTTTACTGCCATCTTCTGGGCAAGCTCAGCAACAGTAATGGTCTCGCCAATCTCAACATCACGGGTCACTGGAGCTGCTGGACGGTTGAATCCGTGCTGCTGCTGATTGAGCTTGGCTGCGCCCTTGACGTTGTTCTTGCCGCCTTTTACCTTGCTGCGGCGATCACGTGCTGGAGTCTGCTGTTCAGCGTCTTCACGCTTTTTACCACCGGTACGGCGCTCACTGCCTCTGTCGCGGTGACGGCCGCGGCTCTCGGCTTCACGCTCCTGATACTCTTCGGCATCACGCACAACCTTGGAGGTAATACCGTAGTCATCATTCTCGGATTCTTTCTTGCGCTGCTCTTCTTCAGCTGCCCAGCGAGCCTCGTTCTCTTCAGCAAGACGTCTGGCCTCTTCTGCCTGACGGCGGGCCTCTTCCTCAGTCTTGCGTCTTAACTGTTCTTCCTGCTTGCGGCGCAGCTCTACAGTTGCGGCATCCTCAGCCTTTTCCTTTTCTTTCTCTTCCTTGGCTTTGCTGGCCTTGGCAGCGGCTAAGGCAGCCTCGGAGATCTTGTGGGTTGCTTCCTTTTCAAGACGGGCATCTAACTTGGCAGCTTTGGCAGCTTTGGCTTCAGCTTCCTTGCGGCGAGCCTCTTCCTGCTTGCGGCGGGCTTCGGCTGCAGCTTCTTCTGCCTTGCGCTTGGCTTCTGCTTCGGCACGGGCTTTTTCTTCAGCCTCGCGCTGCTTTCTGGCTTCCAGCTCTTTTACATCTATGACAGGTTTGCGTTTACGAACTTCTACCAGAACCTTCTTGGTAGAACCTGAAGCATTCTGTACAGTAAGAGTACTCTGCGTCTTCTTTTTCAGAGACATACGTTTTGGGGTATTGGAATTCTCACTCATAATAATTATCTGCCCTCTTTTCTCTTACTTGTTCTCATCTTTAAACCAGGTGGCATTGCGAGCTGCCATAATAATTTCACCGGCTTTCTTTTCATCAAGACCTTCTATGTCCAGAAGATCATCGGTTGCCTGTTCGGCCAGATCCTCATCTGACTTGATGCCGTGGGCAACCAGGGTAGTAGCCAGTGCCTTGTCGATGCCCTCTAAGGCGGACAGCTGCTCAATTGCCTTGGCGTCTACCTTTTCAGCATTCTTCTTGATGGCTTCCTGAGCGTTTTCCTGCAGTGCCCTGGCAGTCTCTTCATCAAGACCGTCAATTGCGGAAAATTCCTCTACAGGAACATAGGCGATTTCCTCAAGATTGCTGAAGCCTGCATCTGCAAGAGCCTGAGCAAATTCCTCATCAACATTCAGGTTTTCCATAAAGAGGTTTAATACCTTGCCCTCTTCTGCCTTTATGCCGCTTTCCATTTCAGCTGCGGTCATAACCTTCAGCTCCCAGCCTAAAAGCTGAGAGGCAAGTCTTACGTTCTGACCGTTTCTGCCGATGGCCAGAGCCAGATTCTCTTCAGCTACTGCAATGCTGATGCTGTGAGTGTCCTCATTGATGATAATGCGGGAGACTTCAGCAGGCTCCATGGCGTTGGTAACGTACTGAGCCAGGTTTTCATCCCAGAGCACTACGTCGATCTTCTCGCCGGAGAGCTCATTGGATACTGCCATAACTCTGGAACCGCGCATACCGATGCAGGCGCCGCGCGGATCAACACGTCTATCCTTGCTGCGTACGGCAATCTTGGCACGGGAACCTGGATCACGGGCAACGCCCATGATTTCGATTACATCTTCGCCGATTTCAGGAACTTCAATTCTGAAGAGCTCACGCAGGAAATCTGGGGAAGTTCTGGTGCAGACAATCTGTGGTCCGCGGCCTGGATCGTTTTTAATCTCCTGCAGCAGAACCTTGACGCGATCACCGCGGCCGTAGGTTTCACGAGGTATAATCTGCTCGCGTCTTAAAACGGCTTCGGCATTGTTGCCAAGATCCAGTACTAAAAGCTCATGAGTCTGTTTTTTAACTGTGGCATTGATAACCTGTCCTACATGATCACGCTGCTCTGAGATAATCTGCTCGCGCTCTGCATCCTTCACTTTCTGTGAGAGCACCTGCTTGGCGGTCTGAATGGTAATGCGATCAAACTTTACGGACTCAATCTCGTCCTCAACCACGTCACCAGGCTTAATGCCAGGATGATCGATTTCAGCGGCAGCCAGTGAGATTTCAGAGGCCGGATTTTCAAGCTGGCCGTCAGTATCTACAACAGTCCAGCGTCTGAAGGTACGATAAGATCCTTCCTTGTGATCAATGGTAACGCGCACAGCGATATCAACAGGATATTTCTTCTTGGTGGCAGTTGCCAGAGCCATCTCCAGGGCTTCGAAGATCTTGTCCTTTGGAATAGCGCGCTCGTTTGACAGAGCCTCTGCAATAGCAATAATTTCCTTACCCATATTCAACCTCTATCTGTTATGCCGATGCTCCGGTGCCTTTCTTTCTGCCCTTCTGCGGAAATACCGGCACAACTCTTGCAGTTGCCACATTGGCAAAGGCTAACTCTACCTCTCCTGCATCTTTGTCATCAAGCCTGAAAACACCATCATCACCGGCATCCATCAGAACTCCGGTGAACTTCCTGCGATTTAAAACCGGCAGTTTAAGCTCAACTTTTATCTCTTTGGAGACATACTGCTTAAGCTGCTCGCTGGTAAATAAAATTCTGTCAAGGCCAGGAGAAGAAACCTCGAGAGTATAAGCTGGTGCAATGAGATCTGCCGCATCCAGAGCAGGAGACAGAGTATCTACTACCTCTCCGCACTGATCAGCATTGACTCCGCCCTCTGCATCTACATAAATCTGCAGTACAGCATGATCATGCCCTCCGTGGAAGCGCAGCCCCCACAGTGAAAGCCCCAGTGAGCCAATAAGCGGCTCAACCAGCTCGGTTAATTTCTCTTCGATGGTTCCTGCCATGTTACCTCTACAGTAAAATCAGTTAATTATGCTAACAACTGTGTTTTTATCCATAAAAAAAGGCCCTTCATTCATGGGCCTTCTTATAAGTTCCACAGTATGTATATCGTAAGACCTGAGTTTTAATCCCCTGATTCTTACAGCCTTCCTGGTATGGTCATCAGATTTTGCTTTAGGATTCTGACGCCTAGACTGAAGGCGTTATATTTATATCAGAAATCACCTGAAAAAGCAAGTTCTATGTAAAGGCTGTCTCTGGAGATTTCTCCTTTTACTTGGCGGTCTTGGCCTTTTTAAGCGAGGTAAGCTTGACTGCCTCAATCGAGGTCGTGTCTTTTAACAGGATCTCAAGCCTCCAGGTGCCGATATCTAAAATCTCGCCCTTTTCAGGCAGCCGCTGCAGATAGTCAAGTATAAAGCCTGCCAGAGTCTGATAATGCTCAGACGGCGGCACGCTGAAACCGGTGATGCGCTCGACATCCTTTAAAATTGCCTCACCGTCCACTCTCCAGATGCCGGAGGCCATCTTGATAATTTCCGGGATCTCTGTCTGATCAGGCAGCTCTCCTGCCACTTCCTCCATGATGTCATGCAGCGTCACCAGGCCTTCAAAATTGCCGAATTCGTCATATACGAAGGCAGTATAGTTCTTGGAGGTTCTAAACTGCTCTAAAGCCTTTAAGATGCTTACCGTCTCAGGAATGAACAGTGGCTCGACTACTGCGTTGAGAAGATGTTTCTCATCGGCTTTATACTCAACAGCCAGCGCCAGTACCGA
>DMTG01000192.1 GCA_003477345.1 Succinivibrionaceae bacterium
TTAACTGAAAATATCATCTTTGGCTTAATACGTAAGCTTGTCTTTTTAACTAGAGAGCTGGCACTTTCTTAACGTTATCTCCGTAAATGGTCTTGAAGTCATTCTTCATGGAAACAGGGGTCCATCCGTATTTATCGGCATTCTGTTTCACTTTTTCTGCCTTCTTTAAGTTGCCGTTTTCTCTTTCGGTGTCGTCACAGAGCAGAGCAAAAGCCTGACCGTGATATTTCTTGTTGGCCATGGCGTAGTTGAACATGCTGTAGTCGCCAGAGCTGTTGCCGAAAGCAAGAACCGGCTGAACGCCGATGGCTCTCTGTATGGTCATTACTTTGGTAATGCCGCCGTTTTCGCCTAAGAACTTGTCTCCCATAACAACCTGATCGTCATCATCGAAAACATAGTCGGTATCTTTAGTGATATCTACGCCTTTTACGCTGTAGGTTATGTCAGATGCTATCAGACTGCTTACAGGCAGATGCAGAACTCCCTTGCACAGAGCTCTTAAGATTTCGCGTTCACTTGCAGATACCATGTAAACCTGGAAATCATTCTGCTGCAGATAGGAAATAACTTCGAGCATAGGCAGATAGAAAGCGCTGCCGTAGGTAAGATTGGTAAGCCCTTCAACCGGCTTGTCCAGAACAGGCTGAATATAGCTGTCAAATTCCTGCTGAGTCATACCTGCTGTAGCACGTACCAGTGCGGCGTTCTGCTGGGCGTTAACTGCACCGGAGTTGCCTTTTTCCCACTCTGCTTTGATATAGGAGGCAAGCTCTCTTTCTTTGAATGAAGGATTATTGGCAGGATTTGCCAGGAATCTGTCGAAATACATGACCCAGCCGAAGTAGGTAGGGGCAGTTTCACAGTAGATAGTGCCGTCAAGGTCAAAAACAGCAACGCGATCTTCTACCGGTATGAAGGTGTCGCTACCTTCTGCTACGGCGCCTTTTACAAAATCTACCAGTTTCTTTTTAGCCTGGGAATCGCTGTTCCAGTACTGAAAATCGCCATTGGCCGGAGCCTTGATTTCGTAGAGCTCAGCACGGGTTGCTGCCTGAGCTGCTGTGAAAGGCATGGCAGTGGCTACTGCCAGAGCTATCAGGGTAGATTTAAAGTTTTTCATTATTACTCCTATGTATGTGTTGTTAGTTGTTTGTGATGCGGCATTTTATCAGAAGCAAAATAATGATTTTTTGATTTTTGTCAAAAAATCATAAAAACCATAAATAACAAACAAAAAAATAAATTTTATGGTTTATTGCTTAATATTTGCGTTTAAATAAATGTTAAATGTATGTTAACTGATATGCTTTATACCCCCCTCTGTCAGGCCAGAGGGGATGTGGCCAGAGCTATTTGACTCCGAACAGACTGCCAAGGATTCCTCTCATCAGAGATCTACCGATTGAGCGTCCAAGTGGAGATTTTATCTGTCTAGTAGCCTCGCGCGAGATGGCGCTGACAACCGAACGCTTGGTCTGGTTTATGAATTTGTCAGTGGTGCGTTTGCGCTGTCTTTCAGCCAGAGCTTCCTGTTTTTCTGCTTCTTTCTGCGACTGCGCCTGTTCTTTGGCATCCCTTTCAGCCTGTTCTCGGCGCTGCAGTTCTGCCTTGGCATCCTGTGATCGCTGTGCCAGGATTTCATAGGCTGATTCACGGTCGATAGCTTCATCGTAAACGCCATACAGCAGAGAATGCTTCATTATCTGGGCACGCTCGATATTATCTAACGGTCCGACACGGCTCTGAGGAGGCACAATGTAGGCGCGTTCTACCACGGAAGGGGTACCGCGGTCATCTAGCAGAGAAATTAGCGCCTCACCTACAGCGAGCTCGTCTAGAACCTGCTCAGTGTCAAAACTAGGATTGGCGCGGAAGGAATCGGCTGCAGCCTTGAGAGACTTGCGCTCTTTCGGAGTGTAGGCTCTAAGCGCATGCATGATCCTGTTGCCTAGCTGTCCTAGGACACTGTCCGGTATATCGGCAGGGTGCTGACTTACAAAATAGACCCCAACGCCTTTTGATCTGATAAGACGGATCACCTGTTCTACTTTCTGCAGCAGTGATTTGTCCAGATCTGAAAACAGCAGATGAGCCTCGTCAAAGAAGAATACCAGTCTTGGCTTGTCAGCGTCGCCTCTTTCTGGCAGTTTTTCATAAAGTTCTGACAGAAGCCACAACAGCAGTGTAGAGTAGAGCAGCGGCGTATTCATCAGCTGTTCGGCGCATAGAATACTGACAATGCCGTGACCGTTTTCATCTGTCTGCAGCAGATCGTCTATATTAAGAGCAGGCTCACCGAAAAAGCGATCACCGCCTTCATCTTCAAGGCGCAGCAGACCTCGCTGGATAGCACCGACACTTGCGGCAGAAACGTTGCCGTAATCCTGCTGAAACTCGTTTTTGTGTTCTGCGACATAGGACAGCATGGAGCGCAGATCTTTCAGGTCTAAAAGCAGCAGTCCCTGATCATCGGCAATTCTGAAGACCATGTGCAGAAGTGCGCTCTGGACCTCATTTAAGTTAAGAATTCTAGACAGGAGCAGCGGGCCTAAATCAGAGATGGTTGTGCGCAGAGCAAAGCCGTCTCTGCCCTGAACATCAAAAAAATTAACCGGACAGCCTGCTGGCTCATAGCCGTGATCCTTAAGGTGCAGAAGCTCAATGCGCTCGGCAATCTTGCCGCTAGGCTCGGCTTTGGCCGCAATGCCTGACAGATCTCCTTTGACATCGGCCATGAATACAGGTACACCCATCTTGGAGAAACTCTCTGCAAGCGTCTGAAGTGTTACTGTTTTGCCGGTGCCGGTTGCTCCTAGAATAAGTCCATGACGGTTGGCCATGCGGGGATTTAGGTAGATTTCAGAATCTGCAGCAGCAACGAGCATTGAATGATCGTGGGTTATCAAATTGCACCTTCCTTATGTTTCTGTCAGCACTTAATGCTGAAGATTTTTTATTGAATTTGTCTTTTCCTCTAAATTATACGCAGTAATTAAGAGTGCGGTAATTTTAGGTTTGATGATCAGGGAAGCGTTTGGCAAATATGTGAGGTTTTGCGGAAAATCTGCAGGCTACAAAGTTAATTTATGTCGAAAAATTTAGATTTTTCCTGAGATTTAGTGTTTTTTGCTAACAAAATGTGAGTTATCTTAATGTTAACTAACAGCCAGAAAGATTTTAGGTAAGATCACGTTTTTTAGAAGATTCCGCCTTTATTTTGAAATAAAAACAAAAAAATAATCGATAATATCAAACAATTCACATTAAGCTATTGCAAATAAAGCAATACTATCTATTATAACTAATAAATTGAATAGCAAGAAAAACAGATTAAAAAAATCTCTATTTATATGAAATGGTTACAATAATTTTAATTGCTTAAACTGCAATTAATTTTAAAAAAACAAATACTACTATTAAAAGTAAAGCTAAATCAGGAATTTAGTTATGAATGAACGCCTTAACACAATGAAGTACTATGATGAGTATGCTGAAGAGTTTATAGCGTCTACTATAAACGTCAGTCTTACCAAGTGCTATCGACGTTTTGAAACCTGGTTGAAAGATGATTCTTCTATCCTGGATTTCGGCTGCGCAGGAGGCAGAGATTCAAGATACTTCCTTGAAAAGGGATATAAGGTTACGCCTCTTGATGCCTGCAGTTCCATGTGCGAGCATACTCTTGCCTATACAGGACTGCCTGTAATGTGCATGCATCTTGATGAACTGTCTTTTCACGAGCGATTTGACGCTATCTGGTGCTGTGCCTTTCTTGTACATCTGCCAAGACATATCATGCCGGATGTTATTATCAGAATTCTGAATTCTCTGAAGCAGGATGGGATTCTGTTTGTCTCTTTCTGTAGAGGTGAGGGTGAAAGGGTAGACAGTAAAGGCCGTTTTATTTGCTCCTATGACAAA
>DMTG01000015.1 GCA_003477345.1 Succinivibrionaceae bacterium
GGATCTCCGGGCTACTCGATTTTGTACCGATCTCTGAATTTTCTGCAATAGCTTATCAATCTCATCTTCAAAAGAAATAAACTGCAGGTCTCCTCTGCGACTTATAGATGATTTTCGGAAAAACAAAAGAGCACATGCCTGTTATGCAGCTTAATATAATATCTAAATGTAACTGTTAAATCTGTTAAAATCATTTAGCAGCATAGGAGCAGATTATGGGCACTTACTTAAATCCAGGTTTAAATAATTTCAGAGAATCTCGTAATTCGGAAATTTATATTGATAAATCAGATCTGCTTGTCCTTCTAAACAAACAAATAAGTACCAGACAAAAGTTTATATGTGTTTCTAGACCAAGACGTTTTGGAAAATCCGTAACAGCCGATATGCTGTGCGCTTACTATTCAAAGAATGTAGACAGCGCTCCATTATTTGATGATCTGAAAATTTCCAGAGCAGCTTCTTACAGAGAACATATTAATCAGCACAATACCATATTTATTAATGTGCAGCTGTTCCTTTCAAGAGCAAAGGGAAATATCGATAGGATGACCGCGGATTTAAACTCTTTTATAAAAAAAGAGCTCAGTGCTGCTTTTCCTGATTCAGAACTGTCATCATTAACAGAATTATACGATGTATTAAATAGAATCTATAATGAATATAATCAATCATTTATATTCATAATAGATGAATGGGACTGCATCATGCGAGAAAAACTCGATGATGCTGAAGGAATAAAAAAATACCTCGACTACTTAAGAGCTCTGCTAAAAGATCAGCCTTATGTTTCTCTAGCCTATATGACAGGTATCCTGCCGATTAAAAAATATGGTTCTCACAGTGCCTTGAATATGTTCTACGAGTATTCAATGACACAGCCTGGAGAATATTCCTCTTATATCGGTTTTACTGATGAGGAAGTGAAGCGTCTGTGCGAAGAATACCAGATTGATTATCGTCTGATGCAGAGATGGTATGATGGCTATTCCTTTGAATCCAGTCTTCATGTCTATAATCCAAATTCTGTAGTAAGAGCCGTTCTTGCCAGGCGGTTCTCAAGCTACTGGTCTCAGACAGAAACCTTTGAGAGCTTAAGAAAATACATTGACCTTAATATGGAAGGCTTAAGAGATGAAATCGTAAAACTTATAGCCGGTGAAAAGGTAGTGGTTAATGTTTCTTCCTTTCACAATGATATGACCACCTTCAAAAGTAAAGATGATGTGTTATCTCTGCTGATTCACCTAGGGTATCTATCAGTAATTCCTGATTCAGAAGTGCCTGAAGTTGATAATGATCTGATTTTTGAAGTGCATATTCCTAACGAAGAAATAAGAAAAGAATTCAGAGTAGCAGTAAAGGACTGCACGAATTATCAGGGACTGTTTGAGCTGATTTTCAGAACAAATAAACTTCTTGAAAACATCTACAGCGAAAACTCAGCAGAGGTTGCCAGACTCTTTGATGAGGCTCATCAGGAAAATGCCTCCATCCTTAAATACAATGATGAGAATTCACTTGCCTGTGTAATCGCACTGTCTCTGCAGCTCAGCACGACAGACACCTACAGCGTATTTAGAGAGCTGCCGTCAGGCAAAGGCTTTGCTGATATGGTGTATCTGCCAATACCAGAAGTTGTGAAGCCGGCACTGGTAGTAGAGCTTAAGTGCGACAAGACTGCTGAGAGCGCTATAAGTCAGATAAAGGCTAAGAACTACACGCAGGCCCTTAAAGACTACTACGGCGATATTTTTCTGGTTGGCATCAACTATTCAAAAGATACCAAGGCTCATGAGTGTGCAATTGAGAAGATAACAAGATAGCGCCTGTAATCTTCTAAATAAGTATGATCCTGTCGCAGGAACTGCTGTTTTGGTCAGCAGGATCTATGTCAATGCCTTGAACCTGCGGCTGATTTACTGTACTGTTCGCAATTTTCCTGATTCTAAATAACGCTACAATGTCTGATTCGACAGTTGCATTAATGTTTCATTTGCTGAATTAAATAAAATGAGCATCCTGCCGATATTAATATATAAAGAAAAACAGGTTTGAACAGAGCTTTCCTCTTTTAATAATTATAAAAATATTCAAACTGTTAATTATTATATCAACTGGAGAGAATGCGTATGTCAGATTTTGTGCTGCCCAATGGTCAGGGTCTGTTCATGACAGGCTTCGGACTGTTTTATCAAAGCAAGGCCTCTCCTGCAGACTGTGAACGCACAAATAGTGCGGCAGCAGGCGAGATCGCCGATGAGAAAACCGTTACCCTGAAAAGCGATATTTCAGCAGAGATAAACCGCTGCCTAGAAGAAAAGAAGGATGAGCAGCGCGAGCGTGAGGAAGAGAAAGCTGAAAAGGTCAGCAGCATCAAAAGCAAGCTGATGTCAGGAAAGACTCTTTCCTCCTCTGAAAAGGAATACCTTAGAGTTGCCGATCCGGTTACCTATAACTCCATCATGGCTGCTGAAAATGAGCGCAGGCATTTCGAGCGCAAACTAAAAGAGTGCCGTACCAAAGAAGAGGTAGAAGATCTGAAGCTAGGCAGACTGGCAAACTCCATGACCAATATGCAGTCCATAGAAAAAGCTGATTTTCCTCCTGAAGAGAAGGAAAAGTACGCAGCTGTTGAAAACTATCGGCTAAATGGCTATGTAAAGAGTACCGAGAAATTCAGGCAGTCAAAGGAGTACAAGGAACTGCCTACCATAAGAGAGCGACAGATCTACGAAGAAGAGGAGCAGAAGGCTAAATTAGAACAGCTCAGGGAAAATGCTTCTGCAGACGATAAGGCAGTAAAGGCGGAGAGTTCTTCTCCTGATATCACTGCAGGTGATGACAGGAGCAGGCAGGAGGTCGAGCGCCGGCAGAAAATCTACAATATAGACGGCGAGATCTTAACCTACGACAAGATTATAAAAAAGGTTAAAAAGTCTCTTATGCGCTATATAATGCCAAACAGCGGCGGTACCACGCCGACACCGGCAGCGCAGGATGATTCTTAATAATAAGAGAGCGCCCGGGCGCTCTCTTATTATGTTTACAGAGCCTTTTCACTCTTAAGCTGCTCTAGGGCCTGCTTTAGGAGTACACGTCCGTAGGTTGAGAGAATTGACTCCGGGTGAAACTGAAAGCCTATGGCCTTAAGTCTGGGCTCATAGAGCGCCATGCAGATGTCATTGTAGCTTGCGGTTACCTCTACGGTCTTTGGCAGATCTCTTACTATCAGCGAGTGGTAGCGGGCAACTCTCAGAGGATTAGGCAGACCTGCAAAGGCACCTTTGCCTGTATGAGTGATCTCGGAGCTTTTGCCGTGGACGATGGAGGGGGCCTTAACCACGCTGCCGCCTAGTGCAAGTCCTAAGGCCTGATGCCCAAGACAGATGCCTAAGATAGGGTAGCGTCCCAGGTTTTCATCGATGTAGCCTAGAAGATTGTTGGCATCCTCAGGTCTTGATGGACCAGGGGAGAGCACCAGGGCAGGGGTGCTGTTGCCCTCAGAGAGTTTTTCAAGTTCTCGTGAAATTACTCTGATGTCAGTGTCATTGCGGAAGACCTTTACCCTGTAGCCTAAAACCTTGAGTTCATCTACCAGGTTATAGGAGAAGGAGTCGAAGTTGTCGATAAAGATTATGCTGTCGGTCATTTTAATTCTCCTGTGCCATGGTAAGAGCGCTTAGAACGGAACGTGCCTTGTTGACTGTTTCCTGACATTCAGCCTGCGGGTTTGAATCATAGACCACACCGCAGCCTGCCTGCACGTAGGCCGTACCGTCTCTGACAAAGGCCGAGCGGATGGCGATGCAGGAATCAAAACTGCCGTCGCTCTTGAGGTTCACCACTACACCGCCGTAGGAGCCTCTCTTCTTGCCTTCGTACTTGTAGATGAGCTGATGGGCCTTGATCTTAGGAGCACCTGAAAGAGTACCCATGTTCATGCAGGCTAGGTAGGCATGGAAGCAGTCAAGATCGTCCCGAAGCTCTGCGTGTACATCGGACACCAGATGCATTACCGACTGGTATTTGTCGACATGCAGCAGGTTGTC